>DATFHE010000216.1:0-6042 GCA_035248745.1 Anaerolineales bacterium
GTTGCGGGCGCTGGCGGAGACCCGCGATCATCGTGCCATCCCGGTGATGATGAGTGTGATGGAAGAAGATTCTGTCCTGCTCCAGCACTGGGCAAAGGAAGGCTTGGATCGACTCGGACTGGATATGGTATACATTAAACCTGTATGAATAGATTGGCATTTCTCAAAGATATCAATTTTCGACGTCCATCCACGACGCAGTGGATCGTCATCGCGGCGGGCATCTTACTGGCTGTAGGTGGTTATCTCTTCACTCGCGGCTTAGTGACGTGCTGGACGATCACATCCTTAGCGGGACGGCCCCCCGCAAGCTGCGGCACGGTGACGGAGGGGTTAAATGGGCCCAATTTGACGAATACGCAAGGCACGCCCGTTCCCAATGTGGAAGATTTGCCGCCTCCGGTCGCGATTCCCGAGAGCGATCTGCCGCCGGCATGGGATGGTGCCAGCCGCATCAATGTTCTCCTCATCGGTCTCGATTACCGGGATGTGCTGGCTAACCAGGGCCCACCACGCTCCGACACAATGATTGTGCTGACAGTGGACCCGCTGGCAAAGACGGCTGGTATTCTTTCCATTCCTCGTGACTTGTGGGTGAATATTCCTGGTTTCGGGTATAGCCGCATTAATACGGCGTATTCATCTGGTGAAGGCGCGAAATTGCCGGGTGGTGGTCCAGAGCTCGCCCGTAAGACGGCGGAACAACTTCTGGGTGTGCCTATTCAATATTATGCTCAGATTGACTTTAATACCTTTGTGGAATTCATCGACTTGATCGGTGGGATTGAGATCTATAACGATGAGGAGCTGCGGCTGGACCCCGTTGGCCAAGGTAAGGACAAGATAAAGCTGACGTGCTGCGGATGGCGTACCCTGAACGGAGAGCGAGCGCTGGCATATGCGCGCTTCCGCAAGGACAAAGAGGGTGATATCGCCCGCGCCAATCGGCAGCAAAAGGTGATTCTGGGAATTCGCAACAAAGTCTTGAGCCCGGAGAATTTCCCCGTTCTACTGGGGCAGGCACAGCAATTTTATGAAAAGTTCTCCGCCGGAATCCGCACGAACATGCCCTTTGATACAGCCGTCCGGCTCGGTGTTTTGGCAAAAGACATCCCGGTCGAGAGCATCGAGCATGGCGTCATCGACTACAGTATGGTCTCGTTGAACGAAACCACTTTAGGCGGAGAGAATGCAAGCGTCATGAAACCGCTTCCCGATAAGATCCGTGAGCTGCGCGATCAGGTCTTCACCTCCGGCGGAGCGGTCAGCCCGCTTGCCGCACAGAGTGACCTGACGGCAATGATGAGAGAGGATGCTGCCAGAGTGCGCGTGCTGAATGGTTCCGTCGCTGGCGGGCTCGAAAACGTCACCGGGAATTTCCTCATTGCACAGGGTGTTCAGGTCACCGAAGCCGGACCTGCAGATGGCGGATATAACAGTACCGTCATTGTCTTATACTCACCAAAGCTCTATACGTTGAAGTATTTCCAATCTTTGTTTGGCGTTACAGAGAGTGCCCGGATCTGGATCAGCCCGAACCCTGCTTCCACAGTGGATGTGGAGATTCGTTTGGGGAACGATTGGGCGAATAACAATCCGATGCCGTAGGTGTAAGGTGTGGTCGGGGTGCCCTTGTTCCGCAGCCAAACCGCTAAAGAATTTTCAGCCGCAGGCAACAGTCTGCGGCTGAAGTTTATATTACAGAACGTTAGGGTTGTTGGAAAGTCAGTTTGATGCTGCCGAGGAAGGTTGCGCCGTCCGGGGTTTGACAGGTAGGGGGGGTGATGCCCAGGGCAACATCACTTCCACGAGCGAGTTGTACGGTATAGGTTGTATCGGGTGTCATCTGGTAATCGGCGTAGCCGTTCCCAAGCTCAGGTTTCAGACCGGTAAAAAATTGTTCCTTGCCGCTATCCCAGGTAATTACAATCTCCACACCAGCTACTTGCCTGCGATTGCGGTTCAACACCATCACCTGCAAGAGTCCATCCGGCAGGTTGGCGTCGCAGACGGTTTCCTCGGCGGTCAATGCAAAAGGTCTGCCGGGCACAGGAGTGGGAGTCTGTGTTGGGCGCTGAGTGGACTCTGTTTTGACAACCGCCGTTTGTGTTTCGATCAATTCCGGTGTCTCGGAAAGCAAAACCGGAAGATCTGTCAGCGATGAGGGAGAGGTGGGGGTAAAGGTATTTCCGGCATTAATTGGGATGTCGACTGTAGGCGTTCGCACAGGCATGCCGCTTATTCCCGCCTCCAACGCAGATGCAAGAGCTGCGACATATTCAGCACGTTCGAAGGTCTGTGGGCTGGCAAGCATACGCTGCGCCTGCGCGTTCAACGCCTCGATAGGGTCCGCATCTCCCAGGACTCCAAGGCGTGCCTGGGCACGCGGCAGGTTTCCGGTCGCGGCGTACGCTGCGGCGATCAAAGAACGATACTGGTCCTTGAAGTCCATGCGTAAAGCATTGGGTGGTGCATTCGTGATGGGGTGAGGGGAGATGACCCAGGCGTAACCCAGTCCGATTCCCACCCCGAGCACAAGTGCAAGGATCAAACCCCAGGCTGCTCTTCTCATTGGATTCCACTCCATGCCTGGAGGGCGGTAACCAGCTCTTGCATGATAGCAATTTCAGCATCGGTGAAGCCGTTGGATCGTGCGTAGGCGAGCCCGTCCGCAGCAAGCGCAGAAGACGACTTCGTCCCGAAAATTGCCAGCCGGCGTGCTGCCAGTCCCGGGTCCTGTTCTGCCTGGTAGGCTTCGGCGGTCATGAGGACATAATCGGCTTTAAAGTCTGCGCGTAAGGAGTCTGGGGTGGTATCGAAATAGTCAACGGGATTCACATACCAGCCGTAAGCAACCCCGATGCCAGTGCCCGCAAGCAGGGCAAGAACGATGAAGACCCAGAGAGTGCGGGTGGAGTTCATAGAAAATGCCCGGGCAGGAGACCGGCGGCACCCAGAGACACTTCCGTACCGTTGCTGTCTCTCGACCCTGGCGGGATTGGGAAGGCTCTGCCGCGCCGGGCCTGCCCGGACAGGAGAAGGATAACGCATCTGGAAGGTGATGTCAAATGAGGGATCTAGATAGAGACTTTGTTCAATTGCTTTTCTGCTCTGTTTACCCTATACTACGTCCAGATATATGTGATGCATTCGGGCTGCAAGTTCTACGCAGTGAGGAGTTCCTGCCAAATGACATCCGTTCAGAATGCGGCCTCCATTGCTCGTAAAATTCTTAAATCTCTTTTTTCCAAGCTTCTACACTGGTATTATGAGAATCGACAGGCGACTCATGACCTGGTTGGTCTGTCTGCGCTATCCATCCTCACGTATGTTTTCATTGTAAAGAACAATGTGATGGATAATTTCTATGCCTTTGCCAGACAACATGAGGAGCTGCAACTGGATGAACTGGTCCTAAGCCTGGGCGTAGTCTCTTCCCTGTATGTTTCGGTCTTTGCCATACGCCGTTGGCGTGAATCTACAAGGCGTTTGAAACAAGCCAATACAGATCATCTCACAAGGTTGTATAACCGTTATAAAGGCTGGGAAGTTCTCGAGTATGAGCTTGCGCGAGCAAGGCGTTATCAACGACCGTTATCCATCATCATAATGGACATTGATTCCTTTAAGAACATCAATGATACATATGGTCATCTTGCGGGTGATCATATCCTGAAGGCAATTGCCACGATTGCGCGCGAGACTGTTCGAAGTGTTGATAGTCTCATCCGATGGGGTGGTGAGGAGTTTATTGTTATGCTGCCTGATACGGAACTGAGGGAAGCATTGCATGTTGCCGAGCGTTTACGCGAAGCCATTGCCGAGACACCCGTTAGCGTTCCAAACGCCAAATTAAATATTACTGCCAGCCTGGGAGTCGCCCAGAGGGATGAAAACACCCCGGATTTGGAAACTCTTTTGGCACGAGCCGACCAGGCAATGTATATCGCCAAGTATCTGGGGCGTAACCGCGTTGCAAGAAGTAAATAGTGAAACCTAAAAACAAAATCATCTTGCGTTTCAATTCTTAACGATGTATAGTAGGGAATATTCTTGCAGCGCGCATTGAAATTTGGGGGAATGTTCGATCATCGCCGAGAAAGATCGACTCTATGTTTACGTGGCGGCGTCATTGCTGACTGGTTTGCAGATCTTAAAATCTAGACAGAGGTTTTCGCGATCTATGAATCAAACGAATAAAGCTTTCTTTGCTTTCGTTCTCTTAATCTGTCTTCTTCTCTCTGCGCCTGTCTCCTCTGCTCATGCTACGCCGGCCATGACGATCACGCCAATCACGTGGAACATTGTTGGTCTGGACAGCAACAACGTTAATGTGGGTCCAAACCATTTCCCTGTGGGTGCGCGGGTCTGCAATACAAGCACGGCCAATGAAACGCTCACGGGCGTGACCGCCACACTGGTCTGGGATTCCGCCAATGCCTTCATCAACATTCGTCCGGGGACAAACACGAATTTATCTGTATCCAGCCTTGCCACGGGTGCGTGCACAGATTTTTATTTTGAAATCGAAGTCACGCGTACAGCGGCGGCGTATGACACGACGCGACGTTATCACATTACGGTCGATTCCAACGAGACCTCGCCCATTAGCACCCCCACATCGCGTGAGTTATATGTCGAGCATTTGATCTCGCAGAACCGCAATACGGTTTCTGATGTACAGTATGGCACATCCGTTGGCAGCCTCACCTCGGTAGCGAATGCTGGTACGATGAGCCTGCTGGTTGGGCAAACATATTTCATCCGCTTGGTCGGTGCGACTGCTACACAAGGATATGAACAGATCGAATCCTTTATCAATATTCCGAATACGATCTTCCAGGTTCTCTCTGTAAATACAACCTATTCCGCGGAATCCTCTCCAACCCTTTCGCCGCCCTACGATACCCTCTATGGCGACGCCTGCGTCTGGGAAAATGACCTCAACAGCCCCAATTATCGCGCCTGCAACAGTACGGGCAAAGCAGGTGGTAATGTTACGGTGACCTATCAAGTGCGGATCCTACAAGCGCCTTCTGCACCGCTGGTCAACCCGCAGCCACTCAGTACGTTGATCTATGATTTTTCCGGAAGCAGCTTTCACTATAATTCTGACTATGGGGTTTCCACCCGCTATGCGTATGTGCTGGACCCATCGATTGTGACCATTGCCAAAAGTTTCAATCCGGACCCCACCACGGTCAATGGTATTTCTACACTCACCTTCACACTAACCAACCCTACGCCGGTCACGCTGACAGGCGTCAATTTTACGGATACGCTCCCCATCAGTCCGGGAGCAATGGTGGTTGCCAGCCCCACCAATGCATCCACTTCGGGATGCGGCACCCCAACCTTTGCACCCAGCGTCGGGGCGGCTTCGCTCTCGTTCTCGAATGGAACGATCGCTGCTAATGGAACCTGTACCATTAAAGTGAATGTGACCGTTCCTGTGATGGGAACCTATAACAACACGTCCACGAATCTCTTTATTGGCACGCTCGACACAGGAAACAATGCCAGCGATATGCTCACCGTCAACACCGCCCCTCCAGCGCCGGCTCAGGTCTGCGGTTTATCGCTTGCAACCTGGGCATTTCCAGCCGGGTTCAATATTTCCTCTCCGGCGCCAACCACTTCTACAGTCAGCGCGTCTGCCTCCCCAGGTGCCGGGATCATGCCCGTTGACAGCACTCAGAATAATTCCGGCACGTCAAATTCTTGGGGTTCCAATGGCGCGATCGCCACGGGCGCTACGCTTAACACGTCGAACAATGATTATTTCGAGTTTGTCCTCAACACAACAGGTTATTCCTCTGTAACGCTTAGCTTTGCCGCGCGACGGACAAACAATGGACCGCAAAATCTGGCAGTTTACTATGGCACATCTGCCACGCCGCCCGGTACGCTGGCTTTTAACATGCCAGGTTTTCTCACGTCCGCAAATACCTGGTTCCCTTCGAGTGGCTTCGGTAGCCTTACATTTAGTTCGGGCTTGAATCCTTCCGGAAATACCTACTTTCGGGTTTACGCTTTCAATGC
>DATFHE010000217.1:0-4516 GCA_035248745.1 Anaerolineales bacterium
AGGATGGAGATCTTGTCTCTGTAGCGATGGCGCAGCAGTTCCTGTTCCTCACCTCCGATGCGACCATGCCTTTGCTGGAAGGCACTGCTCCGGCGGGACGCCTGATGATGGATCAAAAATCCCGGCGCGTTTGGGTGAACCAGCAGCAGCTTGTTCCCCCTCTTTCTGCGCAACAGTTCAAGCTGCTCTGGTTACTATATGAAAGCAACGGGCAGGTCGTCAGCCGCCCCGATCTTGTTTCTACTGTTTGGGGGGATGACCAGGCTGCAGGAGTCTCAGACCAGGCGCTCGATGCGCTGATCCGCCGTCTACGGGACCGAATCTCTGCTCTGGATCCCACGCACCAGTATATCGATACCGTGCGCGGACATGGCATACGCCTCGATAATCCACCGGTCTAAGCTGTTTCGTTTTGCCCTTCCTGCCTCTCGCCTTTGTGCGGGAGGTTTTTGTTCTAAGCCTATCACCCAACCGTTTCTTGTAAGATGTCATAAAATAGAGTACATTAAGCTAGCACGTTCGTTCTAACTATAAAGACTTGGAAGTTTATCCTGGAAGTGAGAATGCAAATGACTGACTCAAAATTTTATCTCGGACGCGCTTACGACCCCAGCAGACAAACAACTACAGACACAGAAGTCCATTATGACCCTGCAGACCTGACGACACACGCAGTCGTCACCGGCATGACGGGTTCCGGCAAGACAGGGTTGTGCGTGGTTTTGCTCGAGGAAGCTGCATTGCAGGGTATTCCTGCAATCATTATTGATCCTAAGGGCGATCTCACCAATTTGTTGCTGCATTTCCCGAACCTGGCGCCACAGGATTTTCAGCCCTGGATTGATGCCGACCTGGCGCGCCGTGCAGGGAAGAGTCAGGAGCAGGTCGCAGAAGAGGCATCCGAAGCCTGGCGCGAGGGATTAAGGGCATGGAATGTGTCGCAGGACCGCATCCTGGCGTTGAAGAACGCGGCGCAGTTTACAATCTTTACGCCAGGCTCAGACGCCGGGTCTCCCGTGAGCGTGCTTGCTTCTCTTGCCGCGCCGGAAATTCCGTGGAATGAAAACCGCGAAGTGCTGCGTGAAAAAATCATCAGCACGGTCACAGCGCTGCTGGGGCTGGTGGGTTACACCGATATAGACCCCCTGCGTTCGCGCGAGCACATTTTGCTTTCAAATATCTTTGAAACGGAATGGAGCCAGGGCAGGGACGTGGAACTGACCGAGTTGGTACTGCAAACGCAAACGCCGCCCTTCGACAAACTCGGTGCCTTCCCGGTGGAAACCTTCTTCCCTGCTAAAGATCGCATGGAGCTGGCAATGCTCCTGAATAACATCCTTGCCGCGCCCACTTTCGAAAGCTGGCGGGAGGGGGAACCGCTTAGCATCGCATCCATGCTGTATACAGCGAACGGCCGCCCGCGACACAATATTTTCTATCTGGCGCATTTATCAGACGCGGAGCGCATGTTCTTCGTCACGCTTCTTCTCTCGGCGGTTGAAACCTGGATGCGCACCCAGAGCGGAGCCACGAGCTTACGCACCATACTGTATATGGATGAAATTGCCGGTTATCTTCCGCCGCTCCGCAACCCTCCCTCCAAGGCTCCACTGCTGCGTATGCTCAAGAACGCTCGTGCGTTTGGACTGGGTCTGTTGCTTGCCACACAAAATCCGGTAGATCTGGATTACAAGGCGCTCTCCAATGCCGGGACGTGGTTTATCGGCAAACTGCAGACCGAGCAGGACAAAGCCCGGCTGTTAGACGGGTTGGAGGGAGCCTCGAGCGGAATTCCGCGCACAGATTTCGATAAGTTAATCTCTTCCCTGGGCAAGAGAGTCTTTGTATTGCACAACATCCATGCCAATCAGCCGCAGCTATTCCAGACGCGAACGACAATGAACTTCCTGGCAGGACCGATCACCCGCAATCGGATTCGGGATCTGAACTTGCTTGCAAATCCGGGCGGCTCGTTACCTCCGCAGCCCGTGATGCCTCCTGTTATGCCCGCCATGGAAGAGACTTCCACGCCAATTATGATGCGGGCAATACATCCTGTGCAATCGCCCCAGCCGCCGCAACAGCCAACGACCTCGATCCAATCATCGAGCACCAAGCCTCCCGTCCCGGCATTTATAGGCGAGTACTTCCTTCCGCAGAATTACAGCCTGCCCGAAGCCTTCTCTGCTGCCGAGCGACCTATGCCTGCAGAAGTCATGATGGATGCTGTTGTCTACTATCCCACCTTGTTAGCCTCTGCCGAAGCACGCATTCTGGACCGCAAACACGGCGTCGATACAGATATCAGGCGCACCGTGCTTGTAAGGTCACCAGAGAAGCGCGGTTCCATCCGCTGGGAAGATTACTTGCTCAATCTGGGGGTTTTGGACCGCATTGAAACTGCTCCGGTTCCTACAGCGCGCTTTAGCTCCATCGATACTCCGCTCAACGATGTGAAATTGATGAATGCCCTCCAGAAGGATTTTACAGACTGGGTGTTCCACAATTCGTCGGTTAAGGCACGGGTAAACCAGACGTTGAAGGTCTTTGCCGGACCAGACGTCAGCCCGGCGGAATTTATGAAAGCCTGCGCCGACGCCGCCCGAGAGGCTCGCGACGCGGAGATCGATAAGAAGACCGCCCAGATCGATCGACAGTTGAGAACTCTTGAGGATAAGCTCGCCCGAGAGGAGCGTGAACTTGCCAAAGACGAAGACGAGCTTTCCAATCGCAAGATGGAAGAAGCAGGGACTCATATTGAAAACATCACGGGTCTCTTTGGCGGCAGGCGAAAGGCGTCACGGTTATCGTCCTCTCTCACAAAGCGCCGCATGACACAGCAGGCAAGAGCGGATGTAGAGGAATCCAAGGAAACGATTAAGGATCTCAACCAGCAGATCGAGGACGTTCAAAAACATCGTGAAGAAGTGATTGCCGAGATCAACGACCGCTGGGGTGGGGTTGTCAACGAGATTACCGAGGTGACGATCGCGCCCAAGAAAACGGATATCCTCGTCAACGTCTTTGGCGTGGCCTGGATGCCGCACTATGTGGTCAAATCTGGCACGGAGACATTTGAACTGCCGGCTTTTGGCGCGGAATAGCTTACCGCGCTGAGCGGGAACAAATCACGTTTTCTGTCCGTTTTAAGCAGTGTTTCCGGCACCGA
Organism: Anaerolineales bacterium; assembly: GCA_035248745.1. Lineage (GTDB taxonomy): Bacteria > Chloroflexota > Anaerolineae > Anaerolineales > Villigracilaceae > Defluviilinea. The sequence goes on from DATFHE010000217.1 coordinate 3,170, forward strand.
CCTGGGTGGCGTGGGCGAGTGTGTAACCTACGTATGTTTTGTTTTAATCCCACGCTCATCTCTTTATAACGAATAAGATTCTTGAGAAGGTATAATCTTCGATCATGGCTACTGTCTCTTATCCCTACAAACGAGTTCCTGTTTTGCCACAAGTTGTTGCTGCGTTCATCAGTGGGACGACCCTCTTCCTTGGGATCGTCATCCTCTGGACGTTAGGCTACCAGCTCTTCTATGCAGGACGCATCTTTCCTGGAGTGTCTGTAGCAGGTGTGGACCTTTCCGGTCTGAGCCCTTCGGATGCCGCGCTCAAGCTGAATCAAGCGCTATCGTTTTCCACAACGGGGAAGATCCTGTTCCGGGATGGCGAGAAAGCCTGGGTGGCTACGCCTGCTGAATTGGGCATGGTGTTCGACCCGTCTGCCAGCGCACAGACGGCATATAAACTGGGAAGAAGCGGTGGTCTCTTCGCGGCGCTTTCGGGTCAGATCCGTGCGGGTGGCGCGGGGGTCAGCATGCCGCCGGTGATCGTCTTCGATCAGCGCGTTGCCTATCAATATCTCAGCCAGATTTCCTCACAACTGAACCAGCCTTTGAAGGAAGCCTCTCTCAAGCTGGAAGGTACAAATGTGCTTACAGAACCAGGACAAGTAGGACGTGAATTGAAAATCGACGCTACGCTTGTATATCTCGCTGCACAGCTGCAAACCTTCAGCGATGGGGAAGTGCCGCTGGTCGTACAGGAACTACAGCCACAGGTCCTCGATGTGAGCGCGCAGGCGGACACCGCCCGCCAGATCCTCAGCCAGCCACTGACGTTGACAGTCCCGAACGCTAACGGGAGCGACTCAGGACCCTATGTGTACAACCCTGAAGTGCTTTCGACTCTGATCATCCCGCAGCGCGTGCAAAATGGAGATCAGCAAAGTGTACAGGTGGTGCTTAATCCGAGAGGCGTGCGCGATCTGTTGGTACCCGTCAAGACACAGGTAGACCGGTTGCCCTCGGATCCAAAGTTTGTTTTTAACGATCAGACCCTGCAGCTGGACGTCATACAAGAATCCAGTGTTGGACGTGAGCTGGATATCGATGCCAGCATCAAAGCCATCAATGAAGCGGTAGCGCGCGGCGAGCACACGGTTTCGATGGTCGTGAATGAAACGCAGCCACGTGTCTCGGCGGCGACCACCGGGCAGGAGCTTGGCATTACCCAGCTCATCTGGTCCGAGACGTCTTATTTCTATGGTTCTTCTGCCGAGCGGATTCAAAATATTGAAGCGGCTGCCCGGCAGTATCACGGTCTGATGGTGGCACCTGGTGAGACGTTCTCCATGGGAGAACATCTGGGAG
>DATFHE010000218.1:0-10074 GCA_035248745.1 Anaerolineales bacterium
TTGCACCGAACGATGTAGTGGGGCATATGAAGTTGCTCGGGATCGAGTTCATCCCAGTGTCTGAAGATGAAACACCATCTCAGTCCTGGCTGGGCGTACCACTTCTGATTGGTAACCGGGTGCTGGGGCTCATTTGCGTTCAAAGTATTCAAACGCCCAATCTTTATGATGCCCATGACCGCGATATTTTAGGGACGATTGCCAGCCAGGCAGTCATCGCGATTGAAAACGCGAATCTATTCCAGGAAGCTCAGCGGCGTGCCCAGGAAACGGCCGCACTCGCAGAAGTGGGACGCGAGATTTCCACTACATTGGATGTCGAAACCGTTCTTGCAAAAATCACGGCATACGCCCGGGATTTATTTCAGGGTGAAAGTAGTGCCGTTTACCTTTCCGAAGCAGAGGGCGCTGCCTGGCGCGCGATTGCAGTTGTAGGCGAAGAAGCAGAAGAGATCAAGGATGACTTAATTAACACCGGCGAGGGTATCTTAGGCAAAATCGTTTTGCAGAAATCAGGTCAAATTGTAAATCATGCATCCAGCCAAACAGGTGCGTTGATCATCAAAGGAACTGAGGAAAGAGTACACGATCACCTGATGGGTGTTCCTGTCCTTGCGGGCGACCGCGTCACGGGCCTTTTGGCTGTTTGGCGTGCTGGACAGGGAAAAGAATTTACACCACCTGAGTTGGAATTCTTAACAAGCCTAGCACGACAAGCAGCGATCGCGATCCAAAACGCGAGCTTGTTCCAGAGTACGCAAAAATCGGAGACAGAGCTCCGCGCACTCTTTGCATCTATGAATGATGTCATCATCGTGTATGACAAAGATGGACTCTATGTTCGAATTGCTCCCACCAATCCGTCTTTGCTGATCCGCCCTCCTGAGGAGATGGTAGGCAAGTACATAAGAGAGGTTTTACCTCCGGAATTGCACGATCAGTTCATGAAAACTATTCATGAGGCTCTACACAGCAACAAGACAGTCCGCATCGAATATCCTCTCACGATTTCCGGAAACCACTTATGGTTTGATGCAAATATTTCAAAACTCAATGAGGATCAGGTATTCTGGGTAGCTCGCGACATCACGGATCGCAAGATCAATGAACTGACGCAAATTGCCATCACCCAGATCTCAGAAAGTGTACTTTCGTCCAAAACAACAGACGAGCTCCTGCAGTCCATTCATGAGGCTATAAAGCCTCTTCTACCTGTGAATAACTTCTATATCGCACAGTATGACCCAAGCACTAATTTGATCACATTTCCCTACCATGCGGATGAAATGGATGAGGATTGGTCGCCGCGCAAGCTGGGGAGAGGGCTGACAAGCTACGTGATTCGAACCGGACGACCATTACGCACTACTCCTGAAATCTTTGCAGACCTTCAAGCGGCCGGTGAAGTCGTCAGTGATGGTGTACAGTCCGTTGACTGGCTCGGTATTCCACTGCGCTCAAAACAAGTCGTTTCCGGTGTGATTGCCACCCAGAGTTACGATCCTCAGATTCGCATCACAGAAAAAGATAAGGAAATTCTTTCCGTCATAGCGATTCAAGTTGCATCCGCCATCGAACGATTCCTGGCAGAACGTGAGATCCAGAAGTTCAAGCTCGGTATTGACCGTTCTGATAACGCTGTTTTTATTACAGATGTGGAAGGTGTGATCCAGTACACAAACCCTGCCTTTGAGCAGGTATACGGCTTTCCAAACGAAGAAGTCATAGGGAAAACACCTCGCATTCTTAAGTCAGGACTCGTCTCCGACGAACAATATAAACGTTTTTGGCAAACGCTCCTTGCTGGTGAAACCGTTTCGGAAGAAATTATCAACAAGACCAGGAATGGTCGATTGGTGCCTATCGCGGGAACGAATAGTCCCATTTTGGATGAGAGTGGAAAAACAATTGGCTTTCTGGCTGTGCATCAGGATATCACCGAACGGAAATTGTCGGAGGAAACGCTCAAGAGGCGCAACGATTACCTGGCAGCCTCGTCAGAAATCGGACGTCTCGTCACCTCAACCCTGGATCTCAATACGATCTTCACCCGCACTGTTAACCTGATCAGTGAAAGATTCGGCTTCTACTACGCTGCGATCTACATCACCGAAGAGACAGGGTTCAACGCTATCCTGCGTGAAGCGACGGGTGAAGCGGGCGAGAAGATGAAAGCGCAGAGCTATTCCATTGTTGTTGGGTCTCATTCAGTGATCGGCCAGGTGTCTGCAAGCATGGAGCCAATGCTCGTCAATGACACAGACCTTGAACCACTCTACGCACCGAATCCCTACCTGCTGGATACACGATCAGAAGTCGCCATACCTTTGCGCATCGGCTCACGCGTTGTGGGTGTAATCGACATCCAATCGACACAGGTTCATGCCTTTACACAGGATGACCTCTCTGTATTGCAATCTCTCGCAGATCAGGTGGCGGTCGCCATTGACAATGCGCGCTCTTATGAGCTTTCACAACAGCTCATTAAAGACCTGCGCGAAGTCGATCAACTTAAGAGTCAATTCCTTGCCAATATGAGCCATGAACTCCGAACCCCATTAAATTCCATCATTGGTTTCTCGCGTGTGATCTTGAAAGGGATTGACGGTCCTGTGACTGAAATGCAGCAACAGGATCTGACCGCTATTTATAACTCTGGTCAACATCTTTTAGGACTCATTAACGACATTCTGGACCTGGCTCGCATCGAAGCTGGCAAGATGGAGCTTAACTTCGAAGAAGTGCATCTGGTGGATATGGCCACAAGTGTTATGTCCACGGCAAAGGGACTTGTCAAGGAAAAACCCATCCAGTTAGTCCAGCGTATCCCCGCGAATATGCCCACAGTTCGCGGGGATACCATGCGCGTTCGCCAGGTATTGCTAAATCTAATCTCCAACGCATCCAAGTTCACAGATCAAGGGTCTATTACTGTGGAAGCAAGTATGCAAAAGGGTCCGACAGGCAAGATGGAAGCATTGATCAATGTGGTGGATACGGGTCCTGGCATTTCCACGGAAGATCAAAAGAAGTTGTTCCAGGCATTCTCCCAGGTCGATGGGTCTGCAACGCGTAAGAGCGGCGGCTCGGGGCTAGGGCTGTCCATTTGTGCAAATCTTATCCAACTGCATGGAGGGCGTATCGGTGTTCATAGCGTTGTGGGAAGAGGTTCAACTTTCTGGTTCACGTTGCCACTCTATAACCAGCCTGAGGAAGATGTTCCTGGGGATACAAAGGTCGTTTTGGCAATCGATGACGATCCACAAGTGATTGGACTTTATGAGCGGTATCTCAATCCGCAAGGGTATTATGTCGTGGCTCTCACCGATCCCTTAAGAGCCAAGGAGTATGCCTTAAGATTCAAACCCTATGCGATTACTTTGGATATTATGATGCCAAACAAGGACGGCTGGTCCGTTCTCACAGACCTAAAATCTGATCCCTTGACGCGTGATTTCCCGGTTATTATCTGCTCCATTATGGATCATGCCGATAAGGGATTTACTCTCGGCGCAGCAGACTACCTGGTCAAACCGATTCTCGAGGACGATCTCGTCAACACGATGGATCGCTTAAACAGGCGTGGTACGATCCATGAGGTTTTAGTAATTGATGACGATCCAAATGATCTGAGACTGATAGAGAAGATTCTCAGTCAACAAGGACACTATAAAACAATACTTGCGGAAGGGGGACGCAAGGGCTGGGAAGCCATCAATAGAAAGACGCCGCACGCTATCATCCTTGATCTGTTCATGCCTGAAATGGACGGGTTCACAATTCTCGAGAAGCTACGCGAAAATTCCCAGTGGCAGAATATTCCCGTCCTTGTTATCAGTGGTGGTGATCTGACAGAGGAACAACGCCAACAACTTAATGATTTCGGGCAGCGAATTGTTACCAAGGCTTCGCTCAACGAAGTTCAATTAATTGAAAGCATCGAACATATACTAAAGCGGTTCGGCGCATAAAGCCATCCCGCTTCTCACAGGAAACAACTTAATATGCCTTTTGTAATTAGATGTTTAGATTGTGGCCATGCCGCTACATTTATGCCGAGTTCCATGCATTGTCCGCAATGCAACAGTCAGTGGCGCGAGGCGGAATATGACATGGTTGAAGTTGCCAAGACATTCCCATCAGAAATCAACAATCGTCCCTTCGATCTGTGGCGGTATAAGGAACTGCTACCCATTCATAACCCAAATCCTACATTAAGGTTGGGCGAAGGCGGTACCCCTCTTATACAGGCAGCCAATTTAGGGATGATGCTGGGCTTGCCAAACCTTTTTATAAAAGATGAACGGCAAGGGCCCACTTCATCCTTCAAGGACCGACAGGCTGCTGTGACCATTGCTGCGCTGAAGGAAGGCGGCGTGACAGAAATGGTCGCTGCATCAACAGGAAACGTTGCTATTTCCCTTTCAGCGTATGCTGCCCGCGCCGGGATCAAGCTTTGGGCGTTTGTCACCAGCCTCGTTCCGGGGGTCAAGATGCGAGAAATCGCCTTATATGGAAGCCAGGTCGTTAAGATCACAGGTTCGTATGACCAGGCGAAGCAAGTAGCGGCAGAGTTTGCACGCCAGCGAGGTCTATATCAGGATATGGGTGCGCGCACCGTCACCGCGGTAGAAGCAATGAAGACGATTGCATTTGAGATTGCCGAACAGTTGACCATGCACTTGGGGCCTCCATCTGACTCTCATCCTACGGCGCCAAAATGGCGAACACCCGACTGGTACATTCAAGCGATCAGCGGCGGCATGGGACCTCTGGGCGTCTATAAGGGGTTTCGTGAACTACAACAGCTTGGCATGATTGACCGCATCCCGGCAATTGCGCCAATCCAGGCGGATGGCTGTGCGCCAATGGTCGAAAGCTGGAAGAAGGGACTCGAAACGGCAGAGCCTGTACTTTCTCCAAAAACACGCATTGAAACGCTTGCGACGGGAGACCCTGGTAGAACCTATGTCATGTTACGCAAACAGGTCAATGAAACGCATGGTGTGTTTGAAAGCGTGAGTGATGAAGATGCCTTCCGCGCCATGCATGTTCTTGCAAAAATGGAGGGGATCTCAGCCGAGCCTGCTGCGGCTGTGGCATTTGCCGGCCTATTTAAGCTTGTACGTGCGGGAGTCATCAAACCCACTGACACTGTAGTCGTCAACTGCACGGGGCACACCTTGCCGGCGGAACAATTCCTGTTTGGGGAAGGTTGGACCCGTGATGTAGACTTGCAAAGACAAGAGCCCGCCCCAACTCCTCAGGAAGGTTTGCTCTCCGCGCTTAATAACGTGACACCAAATAGATTTCCGCGCGTCGTCGTCGTAGACGACACCTCGGAGGCACGGCGCCTTATCCGGCGCATTCTGCAGTCCCAGGGTGACTTTGAAATTTTCGAAGCCACAAACGGTCGTGAAGCTCTCGAACTCATTGCGCGCGAACTTCCCGACTTGGTCATCCTTGACTTAATGATGCCTGAAGTTGATGGGTTTGCCGTCTTGGATTCTCTGCGCAGCCAACCTGAAACAGCGAATATTCCCGTCATTGTTGCCACGGCAAAAGAATTAACCGTGGATGAAAAGAGCCGCCTGCAGGGTCAAATCCAATCTCTCATGTTGAAAGGGGATTTCCTTAACGATGAATTTCTTGAAGAAGTGCGTTCACTTATACGATAAAATCGATTATCAGCCAGACATTGAAAACATTATTATGAACCACGACCGGTGTAGCTATTACTTGTCATTCTGATTTGAGGAGTGCAGGAAATCTTTAGCATGCAAAATGGTCGAAACACAGGAATCAATGCTGCGTTGATCTCCGCACTATTTCTTGGATTAGCACCAGTCTTTGGCAAGGCTGCCATGGGCGAGGAGAAGTTTTCGCCTTTGGCTGTGGTTGCTCTTCGTACAAGCATGGCTGCCCTGCTTCTGGTGATCCTAATCGTGTTCTCCAAACGGCGCACCCTTTATATTTACCCGGCAGGTCTTCTTGGATGTATACTGGCTGGCGCGGTGAATGGATTTGGTTCTATTTTTTATTACGTGGGGTTGAGCAAGTTAAATGCCAGCGTTGCACAAATGCTCTACGCTCTTTATCCCTTCTTTGTGGCATTTTGGCTTCAACTGGATAAACAGACACCTTCGAAATTAACAGGATTCAGGATCCTCATTGCTGCTATCTCCGCGTTTCTACTGACGAGAGGGGACGCAGGTCATATAGATCTCTGGGGCGTGGTATTCATGCTGATTGCGGCTGCCCTGTATGCCTTGCATTTGCCCATTAACCAGCGCGTTCTTTATGATGTCCCAGCGCCCACGGTGACGGTCTATACATTGTTCGCAATGAGCATGGTTGTTGTGCCAGCGTATCTTCTCTTTGACCGAAGTTGGCCCACCATGAATGCTCCTTGGTTTCCGGTGCTGGCACTGACCTCTGTGACGTTTTTTTCGCGGCTGATGTTGTTCCTCGGGGTAAAGCATATTGGCGGCATGCAGACTGCCTTACTCGGGTTAGGGGAACTTGTTGTGGCAATTCTGTTCAGCCACCTGCTCCTCGGTGAGAGCTTGACAACTTTCCAATGGATAGGCATGGCAGGGCTAAGCATTAGCCTGCTACTTGTCTGGTTTGAGACCCCGCCATCCAAGCCATTGCACCCGCAGGGGCTACTTAGCTGGCTGCAACCGCCCGATTTTCCAACGGACTTTTACAAGCATAAATAAACCCACCGAGCACTGCTTTGGTGGGTTGTTTGTTTTATTCAATCAAGACTCAATCAAATTAATTTTCTGCCTCATACAAATATCCGGTACCACGCACACTGACAATGCGATCGGAAAGGGCAGGGAACGTTTCCAGCTTGTGCCGCAGCCGGCTGACCAGCGGCCGCAAAATCTCCGGAGCTTCGCGTTGGGAAGTATCATATCCCTGAACAAGTAAGACCAACTCCCGGTGTGAATAAACACGGCCCGGATTCTCGATTAATACTCGAAGCAGACGCCCCTCTGCGGGCGTCAGATGAATAATATGTTCTTTTTTGCGAACCTGCCTGCGAGAGAGGTCGATATGCGTGCCATCCTTCAGAGAGAACTCCGCAATGCCATCATCAACATCCGAAGTGGAAGGGCCGCCACGCATCTTCAGGCGCGTCTCTCTCCGTGTCAATCCCTTCTTCACGCTGTTCACCACTTGGGCAGGTGGGGCTGGCTTCAGAAGATAATCATGAATGCGCAAACGCAACGCCTGTATGGCGGATTCTGTTGAACCAAAGGCGGTGAGTAAGATCACCTCAGTTTCCGGTGAAATCTGATTGACGACCTGGACAACTTCCAAGCCGTCCATGCCAGGCATGCGCAGATCTACAACAATCAACTCCACAGGATGTGTTCGGACGTATTCCACTGCTGCCTGGCCATTCGGCACGGAGTTGACCGTATATCCCTCTAGTCGAAGAATATCCGTCATTGACTGGCGCGCCACAGGCTCATCATCCACGACAAGAATGTGTGACTTCATTGCTTATCTCCAATGGGTAAAAATAACCGAAAGCAGGCACCCGGTTCGCTCTCGTTCACGAGATCCAGTGTGCCGCCATGCGCGGTAACAATATTGTAACTCACTGTCAGTCCAAGACCAGTGCCCCCGTCCTTGGTGCTGAAAAATGGTTCAAATATATTATTGCGGCGGTTCTCGGGAATGCCGGGGCCCGTATCTTGAAAAATGATTTCAATCCCGTTTTCGAACTCACGAGCGTGGATCCTCAACGTACCGCCTGCAGGCATGGCATCCAGCCCGTTCAAGATGAGATTGAAAAATATTTGCTGGATCTGGCTACTGACTGCATAGATCTGGGGAAGCGATTCGGGGAGATCCGCCTGCACTTCAATCTGGCGTTGTCCTAATTGCTGGGAGGTCAGGCTAAGAACATGTCGCAGCAATTCCAGAATATCCACCTGCTCAATTTTTGCAGCGCCAGGGCGGTAAAAATCAAGCATACGCTGCATCGTTTTCATCAAACGCTCAAGCTCGGTCTGTGCCAGGGCAAAATACTCTCTCCGTTTTTCGGGCGGCAAATCCTCACGACCCGCCAGATGCAGACAATTCTGAACGGATTGCAAAGGATTATTTACCTCATGTGCTATGGATGCAGTCAGGCGGCCGGCAGCAGCCATCTTTTCAGCGCGCAGCAATGCCTGCTGTGAGTCCTCGACACGGCGGACATAGTCCCGCAGATCCTCGTAGAGACTTGCATTTTCCATTGCGACGACTGCCTGGCGCGCCAGCACAAAGAACATCTCCAAATCGGCTCCGCGGAATGGGCGTTCTGTGCTGCTGGCATCGCGCGCAGCAAACAGCACGCTATGTAGATTGGAACGTGCAACCGGAATCAGGATCGCTGCACCCAGCCCGAGCGAAGAAAGAAGTGACTGCGCATCTTCTTCGCCGGGGCCGGTGGCATTGATCACAAAGGGGTTCCCATCCGCGTCGACTCGGCTGACGAGATCTGCAGCAAAGCTGGATTCATTAACAGGCAACACCTTGCCATACTGTGCCACTATCGAAACATTGCCGTTTTGCACCTGGTAATAGGCAACATTTGAACAATTGAGATGCTCACGGATTGCGTTCAGGATCAGTTCAAGAAGCCGGTCACGGTCTGTTTCTGAAAAAAGAGTTTCTGTCACATTGAAAAGCGGACGGAGAGCCGAGACGCGTGCCGTGTCGCGTTTGCGCTGGTTATCTGTCATTGCCTGCCGCGCTGCTTGGAGCAACTCGTCGCTTTTCTGGAATGGCTTCAACAAGAGACCGTCCACCCCCTGACGTAATGCCTGGATGGCTGTCTCGACTGTACCGAAGCCCGTCATGACCAGCACCGCAATATCGGGCTGAATCATCTGTGCGCGTGAGATGACATCAAAGCCATCCACCTCGGGCATACGAATGTCAACTATGAGCAAATCAAACCGTTTTTGCTGGAGGTGCTCAAGGGCTATGCGCGGATTTGTTTCGGAAATTGCGTCATATCCGGCACGTTTCAGGATGCGGTTGCACAGCAGGGCAATGCCGGATTCATCATCTACCACCAGAACTGAAATTGATTCCATGACTCCAATCTCTTATTGCGGCAACCAGACGGAGAACTTGGATCCAGCTCCTGGCTGGCTTTCCACATCGATTTGTCCGCCGTGGTCTGTAACGATGCCATATGTGACGGAAAGACCGAGTCCTGTTCCGCCTTGATCGCCTTTTGTCGTATAGAACGGTTCAAAAATGCGGGCCTGGTCTGGCTTTGGAATCCCTACGCCTGTATCCTGCACAGAAACTCGGATCCAGCTACGACCGCTGCGTAACGCAGATTCAGTAGAAATCGTCAACTCTCCACCGCTGGGCATTGCCTGCAAAGCATTATGGATCAGGTTGAGTAATACCTGCTTCATCTGATTTACATCCACCAAAGCCCAGGGCAAATTTTCCTCCAAGGCAAGCTGTAACGCGACTCCACTAGTATGCACGAGATGACGACTTAGTGCCACAACATCGTCGACTACATCGTTTAAGGATGCGCGTGCGCGTGCACTCTCGCTTTGCCGTGCAAAATCGAGAAGGCGGCGCACCACGTCCCGCGCACGGGCGGCTTCGCGCATCACAATTTCCAGGTCTTTACGAGTTTCACTCTCCTGCGGGATATCATTCAAGGCGAGCTCTGCAAAACCTGTAACAGAGGTCAGCGGGTTGTTAAGCTCATGGGCAATCGCGGCTGCCATCTCTCCTACTGCAGCAAGCTTTGCTGCCTGAACGAGCCGATTTTCAGCAGTACGCTGAGCTTCCATACGGGCACGCAACTCCATCTGCGTGGAGCGTAACTGATCGACCGTTACCTGTAAACGCTGGTATTGATCGGCGCTGGTGATTACACTGGCGAGAATCCCTGCCAGCGACTCAAGAGCAATAAAATCATTGTGAGTAAAAGCATTGCGTGAGCTGCTTTCCACATCGATAATGCCCAATACGGTTTCTCCATCGCGGATGGCAACACACATTTCGGAGCCAGCCTGCCAGCCTTTGATGGCACGA
>DATFHE010000219.1:0-6982 GCA_035248745.1 Anaerolineales bacterium
TTCCTAACTTCTTCCACTTTGATGTTTGAGAGCTGTTCCAGCAAAGGTCTGTACTTGAGGAAGCGTCCTTCTGCATCTATAAGCGAGGGGACTGTGTCCGGCGCCGAGATGGGATTGCCCATGGTCAGAACAAGATGAACACCCAATCCTAGTTTAGGAGTTTCGTTCAACGCCACTGCGATGTCCTCCGCAGTGGTAGGAATGTTCATCATGCAGGTCGTGGAGGTCACCACACCGCGCAAATGCGCTTCGCGAATGCCGCGTGAGATCTTCGGCGTACGTCCATAGTCATCAGAGTTGATAATCAGTCTTTTCATGAGGTCCGTTTCGGTTTCAGTGTGCTTCTTATATGCCGGAATGTGGACGGCGCTTATCCAAACATTTGCACGGGAGGTTCTGAAGAAGGAACGCCTTCCAGATACTTTGCATAGAACTCGAGCAGGAAAGGCGCCGGGTTTTTGTAAAACTCTTCCGGATCCATCTGGAACTTTGCATACTCTGGAATCGGTTTGATCTTCGGCTTGCTGGCTGCAAATTCCCGGATGACCTTCGCGTGGGGTTTAAGCGAGCCATCCCCGCGTACCAGTCCAAAAAAACGCTCGTGGTGGTAATTGAGACACGGCGGCACATCCCAAAGCTCAGGGATATAGTCGGCGTAGCACCAAAGCATGGCACCTGTCGCGCCACTTTCCTGCAGCTTTGGGATGGTCAGGTCTAAGAATTCGGCGAACTCTTCCTCACTTGCCACAAATTGTTCGTGCTTGCGTCCATTCGTCGCTGTCCATTTCATAATGTGAGAGGGCTCCCCGGGCTGTGCCGTGGGGCCGCCAAACTCCTCCATCAGGATTGGTTTGCCAGCCAGAGCTGCCGTCAAGGCACAGGTGAACGGCACGAAATCGGGGTCGAGTGGTTTGCGCGCCCATTTGGTGTACATCGGATAGGAGTGCATTACGGCAATATCGGTATGTTTGTAAACTTTATCGATGCGCAAGCCATTGTCGCGGTGCAGTCCGTCAGCATGCAGACCGATCGTTACCGGATGATTGGGATCGATGCTCTTGATGAGATCCACCATTTGTTTGACCCAGGCGGCTCCTTCGTCGGAAGTCAGCGGCCAGGCATAGAGATCGGGTTCATTTGCCAGATTCCACAACCAGATCGCCTTATGATCCTTAAGCATCCCGACAACTGTTTCGAGTAACAAGCGTTCCGCCTGAATGGCCACCTCGTGATGGAACATGTTGTAATAGCCTTGTGCAGTGGGTTTGCCAGAACTGACAAGGTCGCGAATCCAGCCAAAATCATCTCTGCCTGGCAGGTCGCCGCCCAGCAGCCAGCGCGGACTCCAGTTTGGTCCGCTCATGTGCCCGGTAAAGAAGGTCACATTGAGACCAAGGTCATTGTCTCCAGCGATATCTGCCACCGTTGCAAGGTGATCCAGTGCCTCTTTCGAGACGGAAGTCGGGTCTGGTTGAAAGTCATCCCACAGCAAAAAGAGTCGGACAACCTTCAGCCCAAGCTCGCGGATGACGCTGAATTCCTCACGTACTTCGCCAGCATCGAAGTTGCTCCACCAATACATGGCTTTTCGGCGGGGCCAATAATTGACGCCAAGAACAAAGTCATCCCCAGGGGGTAAATCGGTCATTTGTATCTCCAGTTCATAAGGATTTTCCGAAACCGAACGTATCAGATAACCTTAAGAACGTGATTAGGGGTTTGATTGTGCTGCTCTATAGATTGCATCTACCAGCGATAGCTCTCCCTGTGCGTCGTGATCCAGAGCCCAGAACATGATGCCGCCTGCTTTTTCCAGCGCGATCCGTGTTTTAGCTTGGATTGTTGGGATGCCATTGTAGTGATAGGTCGTGCCGTAGTATTCAAAACTATCGGCTTGGGCGGCATTCGGGTCTTCCTGCACAATTTTGTAGTATGGCATGTCGGGGTCACCGTAGAAGGGCACGCCCAGCACGATCTTCTCCCTGGGCAAGCCGCGCTCGCTCCAGTACGCCAGGCCGCGCTCGAACTGCTCCATCGTTCCATGGTCTGAGCCATCGTAGGTCATTACGTTCACGAAATCAAAATACTCGAACGATTCATTTGGTACGCCGATGCCATGCTCATCACCATACGATACAACAGCAGTTGTCAACAGCTTATCAGGCATCGCCGCGCGCAACTCCTGGATCAGAGCTAGAAAATTTTGAGAGGAGGAACCCTGGTCTGGATATTCCCAATCCATATCCACGCCGTCGAGCTGGTATTCATCCACGAAGGCTTTCAGGTTTTGGACGAATGCGGTCCGCGTCTCAGAGTCGGCTGCCAGCTTCTCGAATTGTGCGTCCCAGCCCCAGCCGCCGACGGAAATGCTGACTTTTACGCCGTGCTGGCGAGCCGTGCCGACAATTTGTTTTAGTTTCCACCCATTGGTGATAGGGTTGAACGTGCCATCTGCTTTTGGGGTCAGGAACGAATAGTTGATGTGCGTGAGCTTGTCATACGGAATAATATTTGCGATGATCGCGTCCGTGGCATACGCCAGGATGATGAATTGCGAAGCGGGCGATGGGGAGGGAGTTATAGTGGGCTCCGGGCTGGGAGGTGCCGAGGTGCTTGAAATCGGGGTGACCGGGGCCGCGCAGGATACAAGGAAGATGAAAAGCAGGATGGCGATTGCTCGGGGCATAGTATTCAAGGGTCGGCTCACCTGACGGATACGTTTCTCAGAACAGAAATCGAGTCGCTGACGGTCCGGCGGATTTCCGGCGTAGCCTGGAATGCATCTGCTTCCATCCCGAGCAGGACCGCGCCGACAACAGGAGGAATGTGCAGCCGTACCAGGCGCGCCCCGGGTGCCAGCTTGTGGATCGTTTCACGCATGGGTTCGATGAGCATTGTGCCGCCCTCGAACATGCTCCCGGTCATCACCACATCGAAGGCAAGGTTTTCAAACTCAAGCTGCCGGATCACGGCATTTGCCATCTCGCCCAGTTCCGCCCCTGCCCAGCAGATCAGGTTGCGCGCCACCTCATCCCCTTCCTCCGCCACACGAAAAACGATGCGCGCCGCTTCTGCCCCAATTTGATATTCATAGGTGGTGTAGCCGCGCATCAGGTCTTCCAAATCCTTTGCGCCGGCATAATCGACAAGGGCATCGGCGAGTGCTGTCTTCGGGAGACGTTTGGTCCAGGAATAGCCCACAATCTGCATGCAGCGGTGCATGAGTTCTGACGCCCCTGCGCCTTCTCCCATCAGCACACCGTGCCCGGTGACGCGGCCCTCATGCTTGTGCTCGCGGTCCCATCCCCGGCAATTCGAGCCTGTGCCCGAAACGACAACGATGCCCCAACCTTCCTCTGACCCGGCGATCAACCCTGGCACGGCATCGTTGACAAACTTATAAGGTGCGCTCAAACCCAGTCGATCAATCACGGAAACCGTGGCTTCCATCTCGGAAGGCCAGTCGTAGCCCGCAACGCCAAATCCAGCTCCTGCGATCTGTTCCTTTTTCAAGCCTGCGCTGCGCAAAGATTGCTCCAGCCCACTGTACATGGATTGAAACATGCCCTCGTACCCGACCGATTCATGATTGGCGGGTCCACTTTCGCCGAAGCCAAGCGCGCGGCCTGTTTCGTCTACGATCAGGGTATGAGTCTTGGTTGCGCCAAGGTCGGCGCCTAGATAGTAGCGCATAGGGATAGTGAATAAAGGGGCGGCCGGTGGGGTCGCCCCTTTTCGTGGGTTAGTTCCAAAACTGGGGCAGGTGCTCTCTGTGGGTTTCCAGCATATCGTCGAGCACTGCCTGCACCTTATCTGCTTTTGGACCCAGAGGATGTGCCAGCAATGCCTGGTAGGCAGCTTCCCGGTCTCCGTGCACAGCCGCCTCCACTGTCAGCAATTCATAGGCTTTAACGTTTGCGATCAAACCAAAGCAAGATGGAGGCAGCGGTTCGGTGGGTAGGGGAGTAATGCCGCTCTTTTTCACCATTGAGGGGATTTCCAGCACCCAATCGTCGGGCCATTCCTTAACGGCGTCACCGTTTCTAATGTTGACCACGTGAGTCTCCCCCAGATCGTTGTAGTGCGCGTTTAACAACTGGGTGGCGACGGTCGAATAGTAAGCGCCGCCGCGCTTCATGAGTCCCGCAGGAGGTTCTTTTAGATTTGGATCGGCGTACTCACGCAATAAGTCTTTCTCTACTTCCATGACTTCTTCTGCGCGTGAAGGCGGCCATTTCTCCTGTGACTTCAACTTCTTGTCTGTGTAATAGAAGTACTGGAGGTAATAGTTGGGGATCATCCGCAGGACTTCGATGGTGCGCGGGTCCCACTCAGACTCTGATTCCTTCTTAAGATCATTGATAAAGCCACCAATGACCTGCGGCCAGACGTCTTCACCGTCAATCGTAAAGCCGCGGTGCCATGAAAGATGGTTTAATCCGAGAGTCTTTAGCTCCGTATGGCCGGGATCGATCTGTTTGCCGGTGGCCTTTTCCAGACTTTCGATGATATGCATCTTGGTTGTGATCGGGACATTACACACGCCCACTGCGGGAACATCCGGCGCGTACTTGCTCAGCGCCTGCGTGACGAGACCCGCAGGGTTTGTGAAATTCACCAGCATAGTGCCAGGTTTGGCGACCTCGCGGATATCCTGGGCGATTTTCAAAATGACGGGAATAGTCCGCAAGGCTTTTCCCATCCCACCGACGCCGGTAGTCTCCTGCCCGATCAAGCCATGCCGAAGCCCGAGGTACTCATCGCGGCGGCGCGCTTCCATGTGCCCGACGCGCAATTGCGTGGTCACGTAATCTGCATCCTGGACGGATTCTCTCTGGTTTGTGGAGAGGATCACCTTGAAGGGTGATCCTTTGGCTTCTACCATGCGTTGCGCGAAACTGCCAACGACGTGGAGCCGCTCCTCATCGATGTCCATTAACCAAAGCTCATCGAGCGGAAATTCCGCCATCCGAGCCAGGAAGCCATTGACGAGCTCTGGAGTATAGGTCGACCCACCGCCAATGACTGCGACTTTGAGCATCTTATTTTTCGACTCCGGTCACCACGATCCCCTGTACGAAGAAACGCTGCGCTACCATGAAGAGGATCAATGGGGCGATCAAAGCCATCAAGGCGCCAGCCTGAATCAGCTGGGGCTGCTGTCCATAAATGCCGTTGAAGTTTGCCAGCGCCACTGAAATCGGCCATTTGTCGCGTGCTGTCGAAAGGTAAATGAGGGGTCCGAAGTAATCATTCCAGGCGAAGACAATGTGAAACACCGTCACTGCCATCAACGCAGGGTAGGATTGCGGGATGATGACAGACCACAACACACGTAATGGGCTGGCACCGTCAATCATGGCGGCTTCGTCCAGTTCCCGCGGCAGCGTCATGAAATATTGACGGAGCAGAAACACATCGTAAGCGTTTGCAAAGAAGGCAGGAACGACCAGTGGGAGCCATGTGCCCAGCCAGCCAATTTTTTGGAAGAACGTGTAGGTTGGGATGATCGTAACAGCAACGGGCAGGAAGATCGTGGCAATTAATAGGATGAATAGAAAATCACGTCCGGGAAACCGGAACCGTGAAAAACCAAAGGCAACCAGGGTGCATGAAATTAACACACCGATCTCGGTCATGACGGCATAGAAGGTAGTATTCCACATCAGGCGCGGCATATCAATTGTTTCCCAAACTCTGCTGTAGTTTTCCCATGCCGGTGAGAAAACCCAGGGACGGTCCAGGGCGCGCCATGAAACTTTACAGTTAAATTCACCTGCTGCAAGATTGCCGGGATCCATAAAGACACTTTGCTGCCGCCCCTTCTTAACAATTGCCAAATCTTTAACGGAGGTGTCACCCGAGCTGGCACCATCACAGGCTGACATCGGGACGCGGAACATTTCCAACGCCTCGCCGTTATGTTCGTACGTTGTGGGTTTAGCGGGCCAAATGGGGGCTCCCAGCTGTGATATCTGTCCTTGCGTCTTCAGGGAGGTAAAGATCATAAATAGGAAAGGTGCCAGGAAAATCACCAGAATGGCGATGGTGAGGCCCGTTACAAACGCGATGTTTATACCTTTGCGGATCTGATGATTCAGCGAATGGTTTACAGTAATGGCTTGCCGGCTTTGTTCTATTGGTCGTGTTAATTCTTTGTTAGCCATGTCTCAGCTCCTTGATTCTCCAGCATAGTACACCCAGTACTTTGCCGTACCGAACAAAAGCATGGTCACTATCAGGATCACTGCAAAAAGGAACCAGGCGAGCGTAGAGCCATACGACATATCCTGGTACGTAAAAAACGTTTTATACAGGTATAAGTTATAGAAAAAAGTTGCACCCCCCGGCCGCCCTGTTCCCTGATTGACCACCAGCGGCACCAAGAAATACTGGAATAACCCCACCACGCTTAATACAACGTTATAAAAAATGACCGGCGAGATCATCGGGAAGGTTACCTTCCAGAAGGTTTGCCAGCCATTTGCGCCATCCACTTTCGCGGCATCATAGAGTTCCGTAGGTACACCTTGCAAACCTGCCAGCATGATCAGCATGGCATTCCCGATCCCCCAGATTCCCATAATGACATATGTAGGATAGACCCAGTTCACATCGTTCGCCCAGGTAGGAACACTCTCTTTCGACATCCCCAAAGCGATCAATGTTCGATTGATCCAGCCGCTTTCCGGGTTGAGCATTCCTCCCCAGATGAAAACTGCTGCAACAAAGGGAACGATGTAGGGCATATAAAAAAGGCTTCGAAAGAACATCTGCCCTTTAAGATGTTTATTATTCATCAACACGGCAATCCCCAAAGGCAGGAAAATACCAATGGGAAGCGCAAAAAGACCGAACTTAATTGTGACCCAGAGGGACCCTGGTGTCGTGCCTGTGCTCCACACCTGAGGATCTTGAAGCAACCGTTGATAGTTTTCAAGCCCGGCAAAATCTGGCGCGCTCAAAATTCCGTCAGTGATCT
>DATFHE010000220.1:0-4699 GCA_035248745.1 Anaerolineales bacterium
TGGACCCCTATCTTGTCCTTGGTACCAAGTACCTGGGCATGCATATTGCCCCTGTTGAATTCCGCCATTAAAGCGTGCGCAACGTCATTTGGCTTGATAGTACCGTGAAAAACTCTTCGTTCCATGTTTTCGATTATAATCCGTTTACAAACGGCGACAATTTGTCGTCGTATTTCATGTCTCTCAAGAATATATACGCAATGAAACAGGTTTGGTTTAAGGCTTCGGTGGGGATATGTATATTGATATGTCTTGGCGCTGCAGCGCTTTTCTCGCCGAAACGGGTGGATGCATTTCAGGATGTCTCTACTCCGACCGGGATTTCTGTGACAGTAACCTATACGGATCCTATCAACGTCCGCAGCGGACCGGGTACGATCTTGTATCCCATTGTGGCGCAGCTAAATCCTGGAGAGGTCGTCCCCGCTTTGGGGATTTCACCGGGGAGAGAATGGATTCAAATTACCTATCCCGGCGGGACGGGCTGGGTCTATGCCTCCTTTGTTTCCATTTCCGGGGGAGAGCTTCGCATAGTGGAACCGCCTCCGACTCCCACCCCTCCGATCACCTCTACAATCGACCCGACGCTCGCAGCAGAGTTCAACGTTCAGCCCACAGTCACCCGTCTACCTACATTCACGCCTCCTGCCCCTCTGGGAGTAGTCGATATGACTCCTGAAGTTACAACGCCGCGGGCAGTAGCACCGGGGATTTTTATTATGGTTTTAGGTCTTCTTGGCGGCCTGGGGCTGGTATTGTCGTTTTTACTTCGCAAATAGTTGAATTATGGTCAAGCTGCAAAAAACCAGGATGATCGTTGGGGTGGTTGTGGTGACTTTGATTATCGGTGTAGGATTGTTCAATCCGTTTAATCCATCTGTGCTTGCACAGCAGCCGACTGGCTCAATAGCCACTGTGACAGGTACTCCGTCTGGCCCTGTAATTACGGTCGATCAGAGTATTCCTGTCATTCGTGTTTATGCCGGTCCGAGCTCGTTCGACTATCCCTCCATTGGTGTGCTGCTGGGGAATGAGACGGCTCCGGCGATTGGTCGCGCAGATGGACGGGAGGATTGGATCCTCATCCGCTATTCAGGTGTGCCGAATGCGATTGGCTGGGTGTATGGTCCGTATGTGAAACTTTCACCGGGCGCGCTTCTTCCGTTGATAGAAGTCCCGGCGACTCCGACTCCTTTTGCGACTCCTACGCTCCCGCTTACACTCGAAGCTGTGTTTATAGGCCAGGAGACGGCTACTCGCCTGCCAACGTTCACCCCGCCCGCGCCGCTGGATCTACCTCTATTCACGGAAACCCCCACGGGAACACCTACAAACATCCCCACTGGACTCTTGATTCTCACTCTGGGTTTATTCGGTTTCTTTGGAGCCGTGATTTCTTATCTACGAGGAAGATAAATAACAAAAAAGACCGAATGCTCGGTCTTTTTTGTTTCCTTGAAATCTGATTAGTTATTGCAGGAGCAAGAACCACCACAGGCACAGGCGCTTTCGCCGTGCTCGTGGCTGTGACCTTTCGCCATTGGGCTATCTACTGCAAAACCTGCCCCACGGACCGGGTCATTAACGAAATCAATTGTCGCGCCGCGCAGGTAATCAATAGAAACTTCATCAACGACCACCTGTACGCCATTGGCTTCGAAGATCGTGTCCACATCTCGAATGTTATTGTCCAATGCCATCCCAAAATTCACGCTGCAGCAACCGCCGCCTGCCACATACACGCGCAGGGCATAGCCCTCCAGGTTGCGTTCTGCCAGGATATTTTTGACTGCATCAGAAGCCGCGGTTGAGAGGGAAATTGTCGAAATTTCGGTTTCTGTAATAATTTTTGTGTCGAGTTCCTCTAACATAGTTTCTCCTTTTTGGAGTTTACCGCTTATCTGCGGCACTCCGAAGTTGGATGTATCTTATCAAAATAGAACCGGACTGTCAACAGCGGTATGCGCTGTGGTTTTTCTTGACACATCCCTTCTGCGCCTGTAAAATCCGTCTGCGTTGCCGGGCGAAAGCCCATAAATTATCTCTTGCTAGGAGGATATTATCACATGTCTGTTATGGGACTCACCCCACTAGAGACAATCGCAATCTGGACTGTGTTTGGCATTGCCATACTCGGTCTGGCGTATGCGGTGTTTCTTCGATCCCAGATTTTGCGTGAAGACAAAGGGACGGAAAAAATGCAGGAAGTCTGGAATGCGATTAAGGATGGAGCGGATGCTTACTTAAGAAGGCAGTTACGCTCCATTTTGCCTTTGATTGCTGTCCTGACCGTTGCGCTGTTCTTCTCTGTTTATATTGTGCCGCCTTCCCCCGAAGCGTTGGAACGCTTTGAGGGGGTAGACCCTAACACGATTCGTCTTTGGATTGGTATCGCTCGCGCCCTTGCGTTCATCATGGGTGCCGGGTTTTCTTTGGCAGTGGGCCAGATCGGCATGCGCATGGCTGTCGAGGCGAATGTGCGCGTTGCTTCGGCTTCGCGCCGGTCCTTTGGCGATGCGCTGCGGATTGCCTATCGCGCCGGAACGATCACCGGTATGCTGACCGACGGGCTTGGTTTGCTCGGAGGTACGATCATTTTTATCCTCTTGGGGATTGCTGCACCTGATGCTTTGCTCGGCTTCGGATTTGGCGGCACCCTGCTGGCATTGTTCATGCGCGTGGGCGGTGGCATTTTCACAAAGGCGGCAGACGTGGGTGCTGACCTGGTCGGTAAAGTGGAAGCAGGCATCCCGGAGGATGACCCGCGAAACCCGGCAGTGATCGCCGACCTCGTGGGCGATAACGTCGGCGACTGCGCCGGTATGGCAGCGGATATCTTCGAATCGTATGAAGTCACAATCGTGTCCGGGCTTATTCTTGGCATCGCACTCTACCATATCACGGGTAATCGATTGGAATGGATCATCTTCCCGCTTTTGGTGCGTGGGATCGGCGTCCTGTCTTCGATTATCGGTACCTACTTTGTGAAAGCGGGTAAGACGGGCAAGAGCGAGGATGCCATGAAGGCGATTTTCAGCGGTTTCCTCACCTCCGCGGTAATTTCTGCTGCTTTGTTTTTTATCGCTGGCTTCGTTTATTTGAATAATCCGGCTATGGATCAATGGGGTGGGTGGTGGCGTTTGCCAATGGCGGTTGGGGTGGGGGTAGTTCTGGCGATTTTGATCGACCGCCTGACGGAATACTTTACCGGGACGCATGCGGCGCCCGTCAATGACATTAAGAGATCGGCAGATACGGGCCCGGCAACGCTTATCCTCAACGGCGTATCGGTTGGCTTTGAGTCATCGGTGTGGTCGGTGCTTATCATTGCAATGACCATTGTTGCTTCCATTTTTATCTTTGGGACCATCCCCGGCGTGGAAGGTGTGGCTCGCGCCACGTTCATTTTATACGGCGTTGCGATGACCGGTATTGGGATGCTTACCCTGACGGGCAACAACGTCGCCATGGACTCCTTCGGCCCGATTGCGGATAATGCCAATGGTATTGGTGAGATGTCCTGGTCCGGGCAGACGGATAAGGCAACCCGGGGTGCCCAACAGATTATGGCGGACCTGGATGCCGTTGGTAACACCACAAAGGCAATCACGAAAGGCGTTGCTATCGGTTCTGCAGTGATCGCGGCGGTTTCCCTGTTCGGTTCGTTCCTCGTGGATGTGTCTCGTGCACAGACAGGCCTGGGTATTGCGGTGGAGCAGCAGATTCAGACAATCGGCATTCGTGTGGATGTTCCACAGGTCTTCGTGGGTGTCCTTTTAGGCGCAGCTCTGCCCTGGCTGTTCTCATCCTTCGCCATTCAAGCCGTGGCTCGCGCTGCCTCGCTGATCGTGATAGAAGTACGCCGCCAGTTCAAGCTGGGTGTGCTGGAGGGTAAGGTCAAACCAGACTACAGGCAGGCAGTTGCTATCTCTACAACTGCCGCACAAAAGGAATTAGTCTCCCTCGCGCTGCTTGGCGTCGTGACGCCCATCGTCGTTGGGCTGACTCTGCAGGTGGAAGCACTGGGTGGTTTCCTGGCGGGCATCATCGTGTCCGGTCAGTTGCTTGCTGTTTTCCTCAATAACTCCGGCGGCGCCTGGGATAACGCCAAGAAGTTGATTGAGGATGAACCAAAGGATATAGTCGGGAACACTGGCAAAGGCTCAGAGCGTCACAAGGCCGGTGTAGTGGGTGATACTGTTGGTGATCCGTTCAAGGATACAGCGGGTCCGGCACTCAACCCGATGATCAAAGTGGTGAACCTCGTCTCGGTAATTATTGCTCCAATCGTTGTGCAATATTCAGGTGCGACTGGCTCGTCCCTGATCATGGTCTGGGTTGTGGCTCTTGCCTTGTTGGGTGTGCTGACTTGGGCAGTAATGCGCTCCAAGGCTCCAGCACCTTCCATGACGATGGAGGCGAAAGCTGTCCCCGTAGGAAAGAAGAGTTAGTGGATTGATTTTATAGGAGGCCTGCTGCAAAGCAGGCCTCCTATGTTTTGTGGAAACAGGCGTCCAACCGAATGCCAGTCAACTCATCTCTATCATCCGTCCCTATCCATGCGAAAGAACAATGGGTTCGATGGAAGAAGGAATGGACCGGTTTTGTCATTGTGATTCTTGTTTTGCGGCTGATCTATGCTGCAATTGGGTGGTGGGTTGTTGCTTCTGGTGGACCCATTCCGTTGAATGAAACTATA
>DATFHE010000221.1:0-6199 GCA_035248745.1 Anaerolineales bacterium
CTCAAGCCGGCGCAAATCAAAGAGATTTTGATGACAACAGCAGATCCGCTGAACGATGCTCCTGCAGAAAGACAAGGCGCAGGGACGATCAACGCCGGGCGGGCTGTGGCTGCTGCCCTGCGTGTGAGCGGCGGACTGTTACAAGGCATACCTGTATCGCCAAATGCTGCTCGTCGGGAAGTTACGTTTTATTATTATGATCCGTCGGCGCACGAGGTTGCCCTGGTAGGAAGCTTAAACGATTGGCAAACAAAAGACGGAGAGATGGTTCAAATCCGTCCGGGTTTATGGGAAGGCAATCTGGATGTCCCCGCGCGCGGAACGCATCGCTACAAATTTCTGATAGATCGCTCACGCTGGATCAACGACCCCGAAAATCCCCTTCGCATCGAGGACGGATTTGGAGGGTTTAATTCGCTAATAACGATAGACAGATAAAGCTTCATCGAAAGTAGTTCGCGAGCGGGTACGCTCACCTGCACTTGCACCCGGTGCAAGTGTCGCAGAACTATATCCCAAACAAAGATGAGCCTTGCGAAGGTTAGAAAAGGTACGTCAGAGAAGAACCCTTCGCCATGCTTGTTCAAAGGCATACTCATGAACCGCGAATACCACGCCTGGTTTAGTCCCTCGCTCCACCGCAATATGGAAATGCTTGTCTTCGGACATGGTGGGGCGCGTGTGTTGGTCTTTCCTACCTCGATGGGGCGCTTCTACGAGTGGGAGGATCGCGGCATGATGGGGGCGCTGGGAGAACAGATTGAGCGCGGCTGGATACAACTCTATTGCGTGGACAGCGTGGACGAAGAAAGCTGGTATGCCCGCTGGAAGGACCCCGCTGCGCGCGCCTGGCGGCACATGGAATACGAGAACTATCTGCTTCACGAAGTCCTGCCGCTGATGAATTCCAAAAACTCGACGCCCTATCTCATCACCGCCGGGGCGAGCTTTGGCGCGTATCACGCCATGAATTTCGGCTTGCGCCATCCAGACATTACAAACCGTATCCTCGCCATGAGCGGATTGTTCGATATCGAGCGCTGGGTTGGTGACCGTCGCGACGATAATATCTATTACAATTGTCCCTGTCTTTATATTCCAAATGAATATGACGAGGGCCGCCTCCACCAGCTGCGCAAACTTGATATCATCATGGCAAGTGGGCGCGACGATCCCAACATCGCAAACAACCGCTGGTTCGCAGGAGCACTGTGGGGCAAAGGGATTGGCAACGCCCTGCGCGAATGGGATGGTTGGGCGCACGATTGGCCCTACTGGCATAAGATGATACAGCTTTATATTGGTGGGCACGATTGATGATGAACGAGGAGACGCTATGCTCAGAATCGGTGTGATCGTTGGTCGTGAATGGTCCTGGCCTCCAGCTTTTATCGAAGAGGTCGCGAAACGAAATGATGGGGTGATCGCGGAATACGCTCAACTTGGGGGCACGCAGATGAATGAACCCTGTCCCTATGCCGTCATCGTAGACCGCATTTCCCACGAAGTCCCCTATTATCGTTCGTATCTTAAAAATGCGATGCTGCAGGGCACGCACGTCATCAACAATCCCTTTATGTGGACGGCAGACGATAAGTTTTTCGGCGCATCGCTCATTACAAAGCTAGGGGTTGCCAGCCCAAAAACGGTCGTCCTTCCCAATCAGGACTATGTCCCCGGTATCGTTCACAATGAGAGCCTGCGCAATTTGATCTTTCCCATCCCGTGGGAGGAGCATGTGGAATACCTCGGCGGTTTCCCTGTGGTGCTCAAAGACGCGCATGGCGGCGGCTGGAAGCAGGTCCACATCTGTCATTCGATGCAGGACTTGTGGAATGCCTATAACCAGTCCGGCTTGCTGACGATGGTCCTGCAGGAGTTCATTCGCTGGGACGAGGGGCAGTATCTGCGCTGCATGTGCCTCGGCCAGCAGGATATTAAGGTGATGAAGTACGACCCGGACCAGCGCCGTTATTTGCCTCCTGATCTCTCGCCGGACATGCATGAACGCGTGGTGGCGGACTCGCTCACGATCGTCCGCGCCTTTGGTTACGATATGAACACGATCGAGTGGGCGATCCGGGATGGCGTGCCGTACGCGATCGACTTTATGAATCCCGCTCCGGATATGGACATCAATACGACCGGCGTAGAATATCACCGCTGGTGTGTGGAGAAGATGGCAGATCTGTGCATCCATCTGGCGAAGAATCCGAAGCCGCAGGTCGCTGAAGTGAAATGGTCAACGATGTTTAATGGGTAGTTGAATGTCATGACAAATCTGCGTGAGACGATCGACCACTACCACTCTCTTCTGGATCCTGAAACGGCCCGCGAGACTCACGAGCATCTCACGGAACAACTGTTGCGGCGCGGTCTGTTTTTTGGTGACCGTCCTCTCAGTACTGTCCTCCGTCCGCGCTTTATTCATCCAGACCAGTATCGCGCCCTGCAGGTGGCGATCCATGCCGTGATGCCTGCCTTTCAAAAGATCTATGAGGCGGCAATGTCCGACGCCGATTTCCGGACGCAGTTCCGCCTTAACGAATGGGAGGAGGAACTTGTGCAGGTCGAGCCTGGCTTCGACTCCCCCAGCCCCACGTCGCGTATGGATACCTTCTTCGATGAAGCGGGCACGCTCTGGCTCACAGAATATAACGCCGAGACTCCCGCTGCGATTGCTTATACCGACGTGATGACCGAAGTCTATTATGGTCTGCCGGTGATGCGGGAATTCAGCAAGCATTATGAAATGCGCCCGCTGTTCGGGCGGCACCTCATGCTGCACGCGCTGATCGATTGTTACAGACAGTGGGGCGGCAGGGAACGCCCCTGTATTGCAATTCTCGACTGGAAGGAAGTGCCGACCTATAGCGAGTTCGTGCTCTTCCATGATTACTTTGAGTCGCAGGGGTATGATTGTGTCATAGCCGACCCACGCGAGGTGACCTACGAAAACAACCGGCTGATGGCAGATGGGAAACCCATCCATATTATCTACAAGCGTGTTCTGCTCAGCGAATTGGTGGCTCATGGTGGGCTGGACCATCCTGTCCTTCGCGCAGTACGTGACAATGCTGTCTGCATGATCAATCCGTTTCGATGCAAGATTCTGCATAAGAAAGCCAGCCTGGCTGTGCTGAGTGACGAGAGCAATGCCCACTTCTTCACTGCCGATGAGCGAGCGGCAATTGCGCGTTACATCCCCTGGACGCGTCTGCTCGAAGAAAGACAGACAACATACGAGGGGAAACAGGTTGACTTGTTACCGTTCCTGGCGAAGAACAAAGATGAGTTTGTCCTCAAGCCGAATGATGAGTATGGCGGCAAGGGTGTCGTGTTGGGCTGGGAGGTGGATTCGGAAGAGTGGGAAACGGCGCTGAAGACTGCCCTGAACGAGCCGTCCATTGTACAAAAACGTGTGGCGCTTCCCACAATTCCCTATGCAAGCTGGGTGGATGACAGGGTGGAAATCTACGACCGTATGATCGATACCAATCCCTTCATCTGGTACGGGAATTATGTAGACGGATGCCTGACTCGCCTTTCGACGGTGGCTCTGCTCAATGTCACCTCGGGGGGCGGCTCGACTGTGCCTTCTTTTATCGTGGCTCCACGGACGTAGTGGAAGGAAAATGAGAGTGACCTATGCCTGAGACACCCACCTTTAACATCGGTATTGAAGAAGAGTATCAAATCATCGACCCACAAACGCGGGAGCTGAAATCGTATATTACGGAAATGCTCGAGGCTGGCAAGCTCACACTGCGCGAGCAGGTCAAAGCGGAGCTGCACCAATCGATTGTCGAAATCGGTACGAAGGTGTGTTACACAGCCTCCGAAGCGCGCGACGAACTTGTGCGCCTGCGTCAGGGCGTGATGGAGCTGGCGGGTCGTAACGGGTTGAAGATCGCCGCCGCCGGGACGCACCCGATCTCGTCCTGGATCGATCAGGAGATCACACCCTTCGAGCGCTACGCGGGCGTAAAGCAGGACATGCAGATCTTGGCGCAGCAGTTGCTCATCTTCGGCACTCATGTTCACATTGGCATTGAAGACCCCGAGTTTCTAATCGATGCAATGAACGTTGTTCGCTACTTCATGCCGCACGTCCTGTGCCTCTCCACCAGCTCGCCCTTTTGGATCGGGCAGGATACCGGGCTGAAGTCGTACCGGAGCATTGTCTTCCGCAACTTCCCAAGGACCGGAATTCCGCCCTACTTCTCCTCCTATACCGAGTTTGTGCAGTACCGGGATACACTGGTGAAGACCAATTCCATCCCGGATGGGACCAAGATCTGGTTCGACGTGCGCCCCAACTACAACTATCCGACGCTGGAGTTTCGCATTTGTGATGTCTGTACGCGGGTGGATGAAGCCGTTTGTGTGGCTGCGATCTTCCAGGCATTGATCTACAAGCTATGGAAGATGCGCCGCGACAACATAACGTTCCGCGTCTACTCTCCAGCCCTGGTCGAGGAAAACAAATGGCGCGCTGTCCGCTACGGGCTGGATGGCAAGCTAATCGACTTCGGCAAGCAGGCAGAACTTCCCGCTCGCGAGTTGGTCCGCGAGATGATCGAGTGGTTCCTCGGTGATGTAATGGATGAGCTGGGAAGCCGCAAAGAGATCGAGTATGCCTATCGTATTCTGGAGGAAGGCTCCAGCGCTGACCGCCAGCTGGCGACCTTTCGGCGCACAGGCAGCTTGCAGGCAGTGGTGGACCAGTTGATCACAGAAACAGAGGAAGGTGTGCTATGACGTCGGCGATTCTCTGCCTGTCGAGCTACTTCAAGGGCGCGGCGTTCCTGCAGGCGTGTAAAGAAGCCGGTCTGCATGTGCTCCTCGCCACGAATGACAGGAACAAGGATGAAGCCTGGCCGCACGAGTATATCGATGAATTCTTTCACATGCCGGATCTGGGCAAACGACCGGACATCACCCACGCGGTCGCGTACCTGGCGCGCAGCCGCCAGATTGACCTGATCGTGGCTCTCGATGACTTCGACGTAGAGACCGCCGCGCACCTGCGAGAGCATTTCCGCCTGCCGGGCATGGGCGACAGCCTGGCGCGCAACTTTCGCGATAAGCTTGCCATGCGGACCACCGCGCGCAATGCCGGCATTCGCGTTCCGGAATTTACAGGTGTCTTCAACTACGACGACTTGCGCGAGTTCATGGCGCGCGTCTCACCGCCCTGGCTGCTCAAGCCGCGCTCGGAAGCCAGCTCCATGGGTATTAAGAAGATCGAACATGCCGACGAGGTCTGGCCCGCCCTGGAGTCACTGGGCGATCAGGGCTCGTTCTTCCTGATGGAACAGTTCGTCGCTGGCGATGTCTATCACGTGGACGGGCTGGTGGACAATGGGGAAGTGCTCTTTTCGATGGCGCACAAATACGGCAAGCCGCCCCTTTCGGTCTATGCAGGGGGAGGGGTATTCCTTACCCGCTCACTCGATCGCGACTCTGAAGAATCAAAGGCGCTGGTGGCGTTGAACAAACAGGTGCTGAAGGCGATGGGATTGGTGCGCGGCGCGACCCATTCTGAATACATCCAGTCTCACGCCGATGGACAGTATTATTTCCTGGAAAATGCTGCCCGGGTGGGAGGCGCGAATATTGCGGAATGTGTCGATTATGCCAGTGGCGTTAACCTGTGGCGCGAATGGGCACGCATCGAAATTGCCAACTGGCGTGGTGAGCAATATCAATTGCCGCAAACACACGCAGGCTATGCGGGCATTATCAACTGCCTGGCACATCAGGAGTGGCCCGACCTCTCGAACTACAACGACCCGGAAGTGGCCTGGCGGCTGAACAAGAAATACCATGCCGGGCTGATCGTCGCTTCCCCGGAGGCGGCCCGGGTGGAGTCCCTGCTGCAGCAGTACGCAGAACGATTCGCTCAGGACTTCCTGGCAGTGCTGCCGCCCAGGCAGAGCTTTTCCGAGATGTAGTTCGCTGGATTTGTACACCTGCATGAGTAGCCAGCGTCCAACCTCACTTCTCAGGGGAAGTGACGCACATTCAGGTATCCAAGGAGAAATTAAGAAGGGGGATGTTGCACGCGCCAAGCGCCGCTTTTTCGTTAGATGAAAATTGTCAGGGACAGAGCCTGCTGGAAGAAAGCACCTTCTTTTTTCTTTGCCAGCTCTGGTACAAGCTTGTCTGATGATGTTTGAGAAAGCAGATGAAGGAT
>DATFHE010000222.1:0-6114 GCA_035248745.1 Anaerolineales bacterium
AATGGTGAAGATCAACAACTCGACCTCTCGGTGCGGACCTATCAGGTTGTGCAGGAAGACGGCGAGTGGCTGGTCTGCGGGACGCGCTGAGACGGCTCACCACAAAAGACATAAAGGGATCAAAGGGTATTGATGGGACTCATCCAGGTCGGCGCGTCCATCCTGGCTGCATTGCTGATCGGCGCGCTGACGCGAGGCACCCTGCGTATGTACCTGTTACTGGCATCCAGTGTGCTCGCGGTCTATTGGTTCCAGCCTGCACTTCCCTTACGCTCGTTTGATTTCTGGCTGCCTTCACTTTCTCTTGCTCTTACGATCCTGACGTGGCTGGTTGTATGTCCTTTATGGGCATGGAGTTTGCGCCAGAACCTCACTGGGTTTTTCATCATCGTGGGGCTTGTGACTCTAATTGTCCTCACCCGGTATTTACTTCCCAGCCCGATTCTTACCGCGACTACGACGCCACAGTTTTTCCAGTATCTGGTGTTTCTCCTTCTGGCAGGGTTGGTACTTTCTTCTCTGGGCTGGATGTCGCGCCGCCATACCTGGGCAATCAGCGCTGTAATCTGCTTCTTGATTCTCCTTCTCGTCGTCATCAAAACACCGGCGTTCTCGCTGCAGACAAGTATTTTCATTCGAGCGCTTGCAAATCGTCCTGTCGAAAACGCGGCATTCACCGACCTGCGCTGGCTGGGTTTTTCGTATATTGCGTTTCGTCTCATCCACGTGCTGCGTGACAGGCAGATGGGACGTCTCCCTGAGCTGTCATTGCCAGAGTTTGTCACGTACGTTGTTTTCTTTCCAGCGCTTGCGGCGGGTCCCATCGACCGCGCCGAACGCTTCACCCAGGATCTGAGAAACGATGCTTCCCTGACACAGGATGAAACACTGCTTGGCGGGCAGCGCATCTTTCTCGGACTTTTTAAGAAATTTGTGATTGCTGACACGCTGGCATTGATCGCCTTGAATGACGCGCTGGCAACCCAGGTTCGCACGACGGGCTGGATGTGGATGATCGTATACGCCTATGCTTTTCAGATTTACTTCGACTTCAGCGGCTACACCGATATTGCCGTTGGCACGGCCCGCCTGGCGGGGATTAAGCTCCCTGAGAACTTCGCTTCACCATATACGAAATCCAACCTGACCCAATTCTGGAACAGCTGGCATATGAGCCTCACGCAATGGTTCCGGTCTTATTTCTTCAATCCGTTCAATCGCTGGATGCGCGGGCTTAAGACCCTTCCTGCCTGGTTCATGATCCTCCTTGGTCAGGTGGCGACCATGCTGCTCATTGGGTTATGGCACGGTATTACCCTCAACTTCATCTTTTGGGGACTCTGGCATGGCATTGGGCTGTTCCTGCAAAACAGATGGAGTGAGTTCGTTCGAACTCGTTATTCGAATTCAGTCCAAGACAGTCGGTTTCGACCTGTGTTAGCCATCGGTGGTACAGTGCTCACGTTTCATTTCGTCGCATTAGGGTGGGTCTTTTTTGCACTGCGTGACCCGTCTTTGTCGTGGCAGGTATTCCGGAAATTGTTTAATTTTCTATAACTGTCATCACCAGTATTATGCAATCCCGCATTCGTCTCTTTCCCCTCATCATCAAAACTATACTGTTATTTTTCCTTTTCAATGTCGCGTTCCTTTTCATCAGCGACATGCCCCTGGGGAAACTCTCCCTATACAACTTGGTCTTCCCGGGACGTGAACGCTTCCCTTTTGGGGAGACGCGCGAGTCGTATAACCTCAGCCTGTTCGACCTGGATGCGATGTTCGCTTCCCACGTCCTCGCCGGGACAGACAAGGCATCCGACGAGTATCGCGTCCTGCTCATCGGCGATTCATCTGTGTGGGGTACACTGCTCACGCCCAAGCAAACGTTAGCCGGGCAGCTCAACCAAAGTGCTCTCTCTGCCTGCGGAAAGACTGTCCGTGCCTATAGCCTGGGTTACCCAACGATTTCCCTTACCAAAGACTTGATGATCCTCGATCAAGCAAAAGGATATCAACCCGACATGGTGGTTTGGCTTACCACTCTGGAGGCGTTTCCGAAAGACAAGCAGCTTACGTCGCCAATCGTCGCGAACAATGCTATGCGCGTTCAAAACCTAATTACGAATTACCAATTACCCCTGAGCCCAGATGACACTGCTTTAGTCAAACGCTCTACGTGGGAACAGACCCTCGTGAGCCAGAGACGCACTGTCGCAGACCTCATACGTTTACAGATTTACGGCGCCTTGTGGGCATCCACAGGCATCGACCAGATTTACCCTGAAAACTATGAACGGGCACAAACGGACCTCGAAGCCAGCGACGTCTTTCACGGGTTGGACTCGCTGAACGATGCACTTGCTTTCGATGTGCTCGACGCCGGTATGTCAGTCAGCCCGGACATCATCCTGGTCAACGAACCGATGCTGATCAGTGACGGCCGCCACAGTGACATCCGCTATAATTTCTTCTACCCGCGCTGGGCGTATGACGAGTACCGTCAGCTCCTGGCAGAACATGCCGCAGCCCGCAACTGGCGTTACCTCGATCTGTGGGATCTCGTCCCTGCAGATGAGTTTACCAACAGTGCGATCCATCTCACGCCAGCGGGTGAGCGGCTGTTAGCGAATGAAATTGCTGAAGCTATTCAGGCTCAATGTACATAGGATGATGAAAAACAAAAGCTTATTCCTTCTCTTAGTAGTCTTGCTCTCTGCCTGTGCCGCAGGACAAGCCGCGCCTGTAAGCCTTCCCGCCCAGGCAACGGATGCAAGTGCCGCTATCGTGAGCCAGCCCACTGACGACCCCGTAGATTCCGTTGTGAAGGCGACCGACCTCCCCGTGACAGAAACTCTTTTACCTACTGCAACCTTCACTCCCAAACCGCCCTTGGAAGAGGGGGCCTGGATGCACATGCCTGCCGTACCAACGGAAATCAGCGACTCGATGCGCCTCGTCTACGAGCGCGGATTGGCTCTCGGGAATGACCCGAACCGTTTTTCGATCATTGGCGATTGCCAGAATGTTTCCTCCTATTTTCTGGCGATGTTCGATACACCGGGCGAGTTCAGCCTGGGGACGGAATATGCCTATCTCCAGCCAACGATCGACTACTATCAGGAGTCCTTCTCACGCCAGAGCCTGGCGGTAAAAGGCGGATTCAACGTCGCAGCGATCCTTTCGCCGCTGCGCGCTGACCCGAAGTCCTGTAATAAGAACGAATCGCCCCTGGATTGCGAATTGCGAACGTGGAAGCCCTCGATTGTGTTTGTCAGTATGGAGACGTGGTGGTCCGAAAAGCCGGCAGAGGTCTACGATAAGCACATGCGTCAGGTAATCGAACGAATTCTTGAGACGGGTGCAGTTCCCATTATCGCGACCAAAGCAGATAACCTCGAGGGCGATCACAGTATCAATGCCACCATCGCACAGATTGCGTATGACTACGACCTCCCGCTTTGGAACTTCTGGGCAGCGGTGCAGCCTCTACCGAACCACGGACTCAGCGACGATCACTTCCACCTGACATTTGCCCGTAGCTTTTTTGACGATCCGGTGCGAATGAAGAGCGCCTGGCCCTGGCGGAACCTCACCGCGCTGCAAGCATTGGATGTTGTACGCAGAGGGTTGACAGAACAGCCATAACGTGACATTCACCTTTTGTGACCTTTCAGCAGTATTCTCGCTGCTAAGGTGACTCTCGCTTCTTCCGTGTAGGGACATTGCAATAGAAAAACAAGGCAAAACTCTTGACAAAATAGAACAAGTGTTCTATATTACACACATCGCCCACTCTTTCTTTAGTTGTGGCCAAATGCCACAGGAGGCTTCCATGAAACGTTCGCTCTCCTTCAGACTACAACCTTTTCTACAGGGAACCGCTCACAATAGGGGATTAATTTTTGGATTGATCATACTTTGCGCCCTGTTGGCATTTGAGATATTCAACTACTCCAGCACGTTGTTCGCCCTCACCGACATCCTTGGCACGTTGTCCTTTGGTCCACTGCGCTGGGCAGCCATTCTGGCATTTGCCTTCTGCGCCATCGACTTTGCCGGCATCGCGCGCATCTTCACGCCCGAACAGGGAAGTGATGAGCCTGCCGAGGTCTGGTATCTGTTCGCTGCCTGGTTCCTGGCGGCGGCTTTCAACGCCAGCCTGACCTGGTGGGGTATTTCCGTGGCGATCATGCAGCACAACGCCATGGGAGGTGTCCTGGTCGGCGCTTCTGGCATGACCAAGATCGTGCCTGTCTTCGTCGCCGCCATGGTACTGCTGATCCGCGTCCTGCTCATCAACACCTTCTCCATTGCCGGGGATCGAATCTTCTCCCTGGCGGAGCAGAGAGCTTCGCGCTACCAGCAACAGCCGGTGTATCGCAACACCAACCTTGAATCCCTTCGCACGCCAACCCAGTCCTTCCCGCGCCCCGCCCCCAAGCCGACGCCAGCCATCAGCGCGCGGCCGCTTTACAACGAGCCCACTTATCATCCGGTTGGCATGAGCGCGCAGGAATATGGCGATACTCCTAACGTGCGCAGGTAAAACAGCCCCGCCTGTTTCAAATTCCTGATCTCCTTCACAAGACAACGTACACCCCACAAACAAATCCGCCACGATCGTGGCGGATTTGTTTGTGGGGTGTACCCAGGCACTACTTGATCATGAGTGTGCTTTCCCCATGGGCAAGCACGTAAAAGCTGCGCGCCTGGTCGTAGATAAAATCTGTCACGATGTAACCCTCGGCAAACGCAGTCTCGAAGACTTCTCTTGAGAAGAAGCGCCAGTCGCGCGCCAGAGAAAAATCAGCATCTTTCAATATTCCAAAATCGGACGGGATCTCGGCAAGCGTGAGATTCCCATCCAGGGGAGAAAAATGCTCCGGCGGCTGAGGCAGCTGGTCGGACCGAATCTGGAGCGAGTATAGGGGGTGCAACTCGGCTTTGGAGAAATCATCCAGTTTCAAGGGGCGGCGTGGGCGTTTACTGAGACGCCGGTCAACGCGGCGGGTGTTGATCCACCAGTCCATCAGGAATCGGTCCGAAGGTAAGCCCGCGTTCAAGCCGTCCCGCATGTCGCCGTATTCAGAGCGCCGGTAGGTGTTGCAGACGGCGCCGAGCTTTGTAATGTTGAGATATGCGTTCCGGCTGAGAAGCGGATCATACGTCCAGGTAATATGATCGAGTCCCTGGTGCCGTACGATTTGCCACTGGGCGCGCTTGAGGGCAAAGCCGATTCCCGTATTACGCTGATCAGGGTGGATGCCCATCATGTGTGAGCAGTGTTTGGGGCGTGGACCATCGGGCGTGAATTCGATGCCGGGAAAACCAAATACAAAACCAACCAGTTGGCTCTCCACGAAGGCGCCGACCACGAGCCCGCCATTGTGTATGGCGGTAATCAGCATGTGTGCAGGGACCACATCGGTCTCACTGCCAGGCCAGACGACTCGCTGCAGGGCCTCCACGGCAGTCATATCTTCAGGAAATTCCAGGACTCGAATTACGGGTGTGGACATAGTTAACGCGAGGGACGCAGGGATCTTTGTATTTTTTCAGAGAGACCGGAATACCAGGGTTTACGGGTGAGATAGTCAAGACGGTAGCCGAAGCGCGCTGGCATCAGCCCGAACGTGCGCGGCATATTATCTACCGGGCAGGTCCGGTTGACTGCTACATAGTCCAGCAAGTAGGTCGAAACGTTGAAGTTGGGGATGAAGGAATCGAGCATAACCAGCAGAGCGCGCACCCACGGCACCGAGAGCGGCACGAGCAGGCGGCGTGTATGCGTGACACTCATGATTTTCTCGAGCACCTGCCGCAATGTAAAATATTCGCCTCCGCCAATCTCATAGGTTTGGTTGACCATATCCGGATTCTGGAGCGCCCAGAGCAAGCACGTCACCAGGTCTTCCACCCAGAGCGGTTGAATCAATGTTCGTCCTTCATTGGGGATGGGAAAAATGCCGGGCGCGGCGCGCAAGAGCTGCGCCAGATTATTGGTGAAACGGTCCTCAGGTCCGAAAACGACTGTCGAGCGGATGATCGTATAGGGAACGCCACTTTTGCGAATATGTTCCTCGGCAATCCCCTTCGATTTTTGAATGGGAAATG
>DATFHE010000223.1:0-3215 GCA_035248745.1 Anaerolineales bacterium
GATTTCCATGGACTTCCAATAATTTTCAACTTTCGTAAGCTCCTCGCCGAGGATTTGTCGGACCCGAGGCACTTCTTCCATGCGGCGTGTGATCGAGTCTTCCACCCGGGCATTCAGCCCATCGATGTCAAAGAGCTTCACATTTGGGATATTTCCTGCCGCGGGGTCGATATCGCGCGGCACAGCAATGTCAATCAGCACCAGTGGGCGGTGCAGGCGTGTGCCCATTACATCGGCAACCATTTGCGCTGAAACGACGAAATGCGGCGCACCGGTGGAGGAGATTAAGACGTCTGCCTCCAGCAATGAGTCGCGGAGCGATTCAAAGGTGGCCGATTCCGCCCCCCATCGATCAGCCAGCGCATGTGAGCGCTCCAGCGTGCGATTCACTACACGAATCTTTTTCGCACCGCGCTTGCGCAATGCCTCAACCGTCCACTCCGCCATTTCACCCGCCCCCAACACCACCACGCTGGACGTCTGGATCTGCCCTAAGGTCTTTTCTGCTACCGTTGCCGCCAGCGAAGACACAGAGGCTGGACTGCGCCCGATCGAAGTTTCTGAGCGGACGCGCTTCCCGGCGTGGATGGCAGCCTGAAAGAGTCGGTTGAGTATAGATCCAGAGGCATTCTGGCCGCGCGCCAGTTCCAGGGCCCGCGTTATCTGTCCCAGGATCTGCGACTCACCAATTACCAAAGAGTCCAACCCCGCCGCTACATCGAATAAATGACGCGCAGCCTCCATGTCCTCACAGCGATAGAGATACGGGCAGAACTCCTCTACCGGCACGCCGCGCGCATCTGATAAAACGGACTCCAGCGTGGCAAACGCGGACCGATCGGAGACGGCGTAGAACTCAACGCGATTGCAGGTAGAGAGGACAACCAGTTCCGCAAGTGAATTTTTTAGCTGCCCACAGCCGTACCGAGAAAGCGAAATCCGAATCTGGTCTTCATCGAAAGCAAGTCGTTCGCGCAACGCCACAGGGGCAGAGGTATGGTTGAGTCCGATAGAAATGATGTGCATAGGGGATACTTCACATCACTATAACCATAATGCTCGCAATTCACCATTCAAGTTTTTTTAGTTTTTTATTAGCATATGCTAAGACCGCCCGGAGAGTCTCCTTATCCCCGTTTATAATCGGCACTAATTCATCGCACCAAGGAGCATAGCAGCCATGAACGAAGAACTCACTGCATTCATCCTCAAGGAATTATCGAAGCACCGTGACCGCCAGGACGTCGTACGAAAAGTATGTGCACAGGGCGGACTCCACCGGAAAGAAGCAGAGCGCCTGGTTACGCTCATAGAAGCACGGCACCGACGTATCCTCGCAACCACAAAGCACCCAACCCCCTGGTTACTTTTTTTGAGCATTAGCACACTCGCGCTGGGAATTGGCCTTTTAGGATTCAACCTGGAGCTGGTTCTGACGTTCCTGCAAAAGGATGTGATAGGGCAGGTTTTGAGTGTGCAAAGCAATTCCTATCAGGTCTTTGGTTTGCTCACGGGGTTGGGCATGACCGTTGGCGGGTTGCTCGGCTTGTGGAAATCGTTTGGAATTATTTTTCCTGAATAAAGACTTCTGTTCCCCCGAACCGCGAAGGGCCGTCTGAATTAATTAACCGGTATTTCTCAGCCCCGCAGCAATACCGTTGATTGTTATCGTGATCACCTCGCGAATCGACTGCGCTTCCTCACTATCCGGGTCGGGCAATGCGCGGACGCGGCGAAGCATTTCCACCTGTATATAATTTAACGGGTCCACATAAGGGTTTCGCAGCTGGACCGCGTTCTGGGTGACGGGTTCTGCCTCCAGCAGGTTCGTATGCCCGCTGATGGACAACACGATCTCCCGCGTCCGGTCGTATTCCTCACGTATCGCACGGAACATTTCTCTCCCCAATTCTTTATCAGGGACTAGGTCCACATACAAAGAAGCGATGCCCATATCTGCCTTCAGCAAAGACATTTCGGTATTGTTCAGCATGGTATTGAAAAGCGGCCATCCCTGATACATTTCGCGCAGCAGCGTTTCATCCTGAACAGCTGAGAGAGCTGAGCCAAACCCGAACCACCCGGGTAAATTGAAGCGGCTCTGCATCCAGGAGAAGACCCAGGGGATCGCGCGGATCTTGGTCACTTCACTGCTCTTGCCGCGCGCCGCCGGGCGCGAGCCAATGTGCAGCCGTTTGATCTCATCGAGTGGTGTTGCCGTCTGCCAGAACTCGATGAACCTCGGATTCTCATAGACCAGCCCTCGATACATTTTGTGCGCCGTTTCTGACATCTGATCCATCGCGGCGCGCCACGCAGTGGGAACGTCTTCACCTGCCCGCGCCGGTGAGGACGCTACCAGGACGGCATGCACTAACTGCTCCAGGTGGCGGT
The DNA here is from genome assembly GCA_035248745.1 of Anaerolineales bacterium. GTDB lineage: Bacteria > Chloroflexota > Anaerolineae > Anaerolineales > Villigracilaceae > Defluviilinea. The sequence goes on from DATFHE010000223.1 coordinate 2,395, forward strand.
GTGCCAGAGCCAGGTTGGAATAACGGGCGGCGATCACCTCGCCCTGCTCGGTCAGGCGGAAACGACCGTTGACACTCCCCGGCGGCTGGGCGCGAATCCCACGGTTGGCAGGTCCACCACCACGCGCAATCGTGCCGCCGCGCCCATGGAAAAGCGTCAGCAGTATGTTATGTTTTTGGGCAACCTTTGTGATGTTCTCCTGCCCCTGATACAACGCCCAGTTCGACATGACATAACCGCCATCCTTGTTGCTGTCGGAATAGCCGATCATGATCATCTGCTCATCGTTACAAGTCGCCAGATGTTCCCGATAAATTGGCAGCTCCAGCAGGCTTTCAAAAATAGACGGAGCGGCACGCAGGTCTTCAATCGTTTCGAAGAGGGGTACGATCTGCAAGCCTTCATCGCAGCCCATCCAGCGCGCCAGAAGCAAAACACTCAAGACATCGGCAGCAGACTGGCACATCGAGATCACAAACGGCCCCAGCAATTCTTCGCCATATACATCACGCACCCGGCGTATCAATTGGAACAGCGACCAGGTTTCAGCCGTGGCAGCAGTAATGCCTGGCTGGTCCGAAAGATTGGGAAGATCGGAGCCCAGGAGTTCTGTGAGCAGTGTGAGGCGCTCCTGTTGCGGCATCTCTGCGAAGTTGGCAGTGACGTCCAGAGCGCGCAGGGTCTCCTCCAGTGTTGCATTGAGACGGCTGGAGTCCTCGCGCAGGTCAAGCCGCATCGAATGCAGCCCAAAGATGTTCAGCTGGCGACGAGCCGTTTCCACTTCGTCTTCCTGAAGCATGGATGGCAAATCGGCAGCAATC
>DATFHE010000224.1:0-4247 GCA_035248745.1 Anaerolineales bacterium
GAATTCTGCCATCACCTGGCGGCATCCACCACAGGGAGAACCGCCGTTATCTGTGACGACCGTAATAACCTCGAATTCTTTTTCGCCTTCAGAGACCGCTTTGAAAATTGCCACGCGCTCAGCACACATCGTTTGAGGATACGCGGCATTTTCCACATTGACGCCAGTATAGAGACGACCCGTCTGCGTGCGGAGCGCCGCGCCGACAGGATACTTTGAATAAGGCACATACGCACGCTGGCGAGCTGTATTTGCCAGATCGATAAGAGCTTGTTTTTCTTGTTGGGTGAGGGTCATAATTTTAGTAACTACTATCCTACCAGGATCTTTGTTTGCTCGAAAGCTGAGCGTGAAGTGACACACATCTTTCTACACGCGTACGGAGATTTATCTTCTTTGTGACACAACGTCTCCGCGGTTATGTATCTTTGGACTTCCGTTCCAGTTTACGGATGGCACGCGCAGGCATGCCAACCACGAGGGTATCGTCCGGCACATTTTTTGTCACGACTGTCCCAGCGCCGGTGCGCGCTCCGTTGCCAAGCTTCAGCGGGGCAACCAGCATAGTATCTGAACCGATGAACACGTCTTCCCCAATCTCCGTTGGGTTTTTCTTTTCTCCATCGTAGTTTGCTGTGATGGTCCCCGCGCCAATGTTCGTGCGTGCGCCGATGGTAGCATTCCCAATGTAAGAAAAATGTCCCATCTTTACACCTTCATGCAATATGGAGTCTTTGACCTCGCCAAAGTTCCCCATGTGAACGTGACTCTTCAGATGCGCACCCTTTCGCAAGCGGGCAAACGGACCCATATCCACCTCATCTTCCAGGATTGCACCCTCTAACACCGAAGCTAGTATTTTGCACCGCTGCCCGATCGTCGAATCTCGAATGATTGTATTCGGACCGATGACATTCCCTTCTCCTATCCTTGTATTGCCATGTATGTAAGTATTCGGCAGAACTGTCGTGTCCCGGCCGATCTTCACACCTGCATCGATATAGGTGGAGGCAGGATCCATCATACTGACACCGTTCAGCATATGCTCGCGGTTAATTCGCATTCGCAGTGCGGCTTCGGCTTCGCTCAAGTGGATACGGGTATTGATCCCAATCGTTTCGATAAAATCATCATGCATGACAGCCTGCACCGGTACATTCTCTTTCACGGCCAGCTCCACGATGTCTGTCAGATAATATTCACCCTTCTTCGGATTCTTTTCGATGCGGTGCAGCGCATCCCATAACCACTCCGCCCGAAAACAATAGGCACCTACATTTAATTCTTTGATTTCACGCTGCTCGGGTGTGGCAACATATTCCTCGACAATGGCTTCCACCGTCCCATCGGCTTTACGCACAATTCGCCCAAACCCGCGCGGGTCGTCTGCAATGACGGTTAGAAGGCTGAATGGTCCGGGATTGAGGCGTTGTGTCTCCACCAGACGCTGGAACGTTTCGCCGCGCAGAAGAGGCATGTCCGCATACGTCACGATGACCAAATCTGTTTTGTCTCTCAGGACCGGCTCTGCTTGCATCGCCGCATGTGCTGTCCCCAGCTGAGGTTCCTGCAAGACGCACTCTGCCACATCCCCCAGATAGTTCTTTACATCGTCCGCGCCATGTCCCACAACGACAACCGGCTTTTCCGTGGTAGCGAATCTCAATGCCTCGAGCACATGCCACAGCATCGGCTTGCCGCACAGGGGATGCAGCACCTTTGGTACGTCTGACTTCATGCGCGTGCCCTGCCCGGCGGCAAGGAGAACAGAAGTGATCTTCATCGTTCTAACCTCAAACAAAAATAGGATTTGGCGGGGCTTTCTTCGCCATAAATCCTATTTCTCATAGTGCCGCTCATGCGGTGGAAAATAAGCCCCGCCGAAGCGGGAAATAACTAGGCTGGGGCGCCTGGATTCGAACCAAGATCCACAGCTCCAAAGGCTGGTGTGCTGCCCTTGCACCACGCCCCAGTGCGTGGCACATTGTATCACAGCGATGTATGATGGGCAACATCACTTCGGCGGAGAGGGCGGTTCGTTCGGTTTCAGGGATCCGGTTAGCTGGACCGGCATGGTTTTGCCGGGTGCCAGGCCGAGTTTGCTCGCCTCTTCGAACGAGATGACGTCCGGGTTGGTGCGAATGTTACTGGTCTTCTCCACGGCGTCATTCCAAAATGCATCGATATCTTTCACCTGGGAGTTTTTATCTGCTGCCGCGAATAGAGCATCCAGATCGACCTCCGGTTCCGGCTCCAGCGGAAGAGGCGCCAGAGGTTCAGGTTCCGGGATCGCCATAGCCGGTTCCGCCTCGAGCTGTACGGGCGACACCCCAAGCGACCTCAACACGTTTTCGACATCAGTGCGCACGGCAAGCAATTCCTTCACCGTGTACAGGATACGGTCTGCGGTAGCCACGTTTTTCCCAGCCAGCATCAATGCATGGGCAGCATCAACGGGGATGAGGATCAGGTCATGGTCCTCACTACGGAAGACGTGATAATTCTCCAGGCTTTCCTGGTGAATAAAACGCGCGACTTTCAACCCTGCACTGAAGATCGCCATCAGGGCAGAGAGCAGGGAAACTTCCATACTGCTGTCATACAGATCCCCCGCCCGCGCCAGCACTCGTCCGCGATCGCTGATGAGGAAGACAGCATCGGCACCGACCCTCTGCCGAAAACCACCCAGTAGCTCCGCCAACGTCTGACCGTGCTGGTCCGCTTCCCGGCTCGACTCTGGCGGGAAGATGGTACGCACCAGCCCCAGGCTGCGCTCCACCGCATCCAGAAAATCTGCCAGCGGGATCGGCTTGTCGAACATTGCCGCAGCCCCGGCATTGAGCATTTCGGCGCGCGCTTTGCGCGCGGTCATGCCTGTGATAAAGATCACTTTCAGGGAAGGGTTACGAGCACGGATCTTGTGCATCAATTCCACCCCGGAAATGCCCGGCAGAAGATAATCTGCGACCAACAGATCGATCTTGCGCAGGGATGCCTCCAATAACGCTTCCTCCCCGGAGGGCGCATCGATAATAGCCAGCTCATGTCCCAGCGTTTGCAGGCTGGCATGAAGAAGCCGGACGATATCCCGCTGGTCGTCAACGAGGAGGACGGAAGGGGCAGGCATATTCTTTATCTTACGAGGGCTGCGCCAGATGACAAGCCACCCAATGGTCAGGACTCACTTCAAGGAAGGCAGGCTCTACCTGCGAACACTTTTCGATCGCCACCGGACAGCGCGGATGAAAACGGCAACCGGTTGGTGGGTTGAGAGGGCTTGGTACATCACCTTTCAGAATCGTGCGCTGCCGCTTCAAGCGCGGGTTCGGCACAGGAATCGCGGACATGAGCGCCTGTGTATAAGGATGTAATGGATTGCGGAACAATTCCTCACGGGAAGTCATCTCGACCATTTTGCCCAGGTACATCACCGCCACCCGGTTGGATACATGCTCCACGACCGAAAGGTTGTGCGCGATAAACAGGTAGGTGAGCCCGAACTCCGCCTGCAGATCCTTGAGAATATTCAAGACCTGGGATTGGATGGACACATCCAGCGCGGAGACAGGCTCGTCACAGATGATGAACTTGGGACGAAGCGCCAGGGCACGCGCAATTCCAATGCGCTGGCGCTGCCCGCCGGAAAACTCGTGAGGATAGCGGCGCGAGTGATAACTCTCCAGCCCTACCTTTTTAAGAGTTTCCAGCATGATATCGACACGTTCTTTAGGACTGCCGATCTTGTGGATATGCAAACCTTCCATCACCGACTCCCCGATGGGGACGCGTGGATCAAGCGAGGCATAAGGGTCCTGGAAAATGATCTGCATATCGCGGCGCGTTGTCTTCATCTCGCGCGGCGACATCGAAAAGACGTCTCTGCCCTCAAATTTGACTGCGCCGCCGGTCGGCTCGATCAGACGCAGCATGGTCCGCCCCACGGTGGTCTTACCGCAACCGGATTCCCCCACCAGACCAAGCGTCTCTCCCTTTTTGACAAAGAAGCTGACGTCGTCCACCGCTTTCACCTGGTTGACAACACGCTGCAACAAACCTGCGCGTACGGGAAAATACTTAACTAAGTTATTGACTTCTACAAGGGTTTCCCCTTTATGGTTTGGGGTTGATTGCATATTCATGCTCCAAGAAGGGGATATGTTTTAGACGACTTTTAGCGGAGCGATGTGTCCATGCTCTTCAGCAGATGTGTACAACCAGCAGCGTACAAAATGATCTGGTTTTAATTC
>DATFHE010000225.1:0-5676 GCA_035248745.1 Anaerolineales bacterium
TTCATGCTCGCTTCTACAACCGCTGTCCCTCTCTATGGCAAACTCTCGGATATCTATGGACGCCGCAAACTCTATGCCTCCGCCATGGCACTGTTCCTGATCGGCTCGGTCTGGTGTGGCTTTGCAAATAGCATGACGTCACTCATTTTCGCCCGTGCGCTTCAGGGGATTGGGGCGGGCGGCATTATGCCGCTGGCATTTATTCTGATCGGGGAGATGTTTACGCTCGAGCAACGCGCCAAAATGCAGGGGTTATTCTCCGGCGTCTGGGGGGTCTCGTCCGTTGTGGGACCGCTCCTGGGCGGCTTCCTCGTCGACCAGTTTTCCTGGCGCTGGATCTTCTATATCAATATTATTCCGGGATTGCTTGGCGCGGCTCTGGTCACACTTGCCTGGCGCGATGCGCACGGGCACGGGCAGGAACGACCCGCCATAGATTACGCGGGCGCAGCGCTTTTAACGGTTAGCGTGGTTATGCTTCTATTGGGACTCATGGGCTCGGGCCCTTCCAGTTGGATGTTGATCGCAGGGGCGGTCGTGCTTTTCATCCTGTTGTTATGGGTGGAACGACGCGCGGCAGACCCGGTCCTGCCGCTGCCATTATTCCGCGACCCTCTGTTTGCCACTGCCACCGCTCACGGCATCCTCACCGGCTGGGCATTGTTCGGAAGCGTCTCGTTCATCCCCCTCTTCGTGCAGGCGGTGTTAGGGACAAGCGCCACGCAGGCGGGCATTACATTGACTCCGCTGCTCCTGGGCTGGGTGACCGCAAGTATTATTGGCACGCGCCTGATGCTCAGGGTTGGATATCGCAGGCTGGGGCTGATCGGTACAGCAGCTTTTACCGTCGGCGCGTTTCTGATGTCGCAAGCAGGCATGAACACCAGCCAGCCCAGCATCATGGCTTTTGTCACGCTGATGGGCATCGGCATGGGGCTTTCCGTCCCATCCTTTTTGATCGCCGTGCAGACGAGCGTAAACCGCCGGCAGTTGGGTACTGCCACATCTACCCTGCAATTCAGCCGTTCGATGGGCGGGACGCTAGGTGTCAGCGTGATGGGCGCGGCGCTCAGTGCGCGGCTGGCTTCAAACCTCATTGCTGCCCGGCTCGACCCGGAACTGGTGCAGCAGCTGCTTGATCCGCTCCCCGGCTCTGAGGTGATCATCGCAGAAGGAGCACGCGCCGCCATGGCAAACGCTATCCATCTGGTCTTTATCATCGCCTTTGCAGCCGCCGCCCTGGCAATGGTCGCTGTCTTCTTCACGCCGCGCCAGGAGTTGAAGGAGCAAATGCTTGAACGCGAGCCGTCACCCATCAGCGCGGATTGAGGGAACCTGATGCGCTCGGGGAGAGCCTCTTTTCCACAGCCACCCTGTTTACCGGCTTTCTCGCCTTGCTGATATTAAAACTTCTGGAGCCCAAGTAACTGCGTTCGCATGATCCTGACTACCGAACGACTCATCCTGCGCGAATTTGTGGAAAGCGATTGGGAGGCAGTGCTGGCATACCAGCAAGATCCTCTCTATCTTCGTTACAACGAGTGGACGTCCAGGTCTGCAGAAGAAGTGCGTGCGTTCATCCAGATATTTTTGGATCACCAGAAACGGGCACCTCGCCTCAAGTTTCAGTTTGCAATCACGCTGAAACAGATCGGAACGCTTATCGGAAACTGTGGGGTCCGGCGCGATTCGGCAGAGACGCGCGAAGGCGACATGGGCTACGAGCTCGACTCGAAATACTGGGGCAAAGGGTATGCCACTGAAGCGGCGCGTGCTGTCCTGAGCTTCGGCTTTTCGCACATGAAGTTAGAACGCATTTCTGCCTGGTGCATCGCGGACAACATCGGCTCGGCACGCGTGCTGGAAAAAATCGGGATGCAACTGGAACGGCGGATGCGTAAACACCAGTATTTCAAAGGCAGATGGTGGGATACGTTATCCTATGGGATCTCGTACGAGGAGTGGCGAGCGAAGAAGTAGAAATCGGGTTGGGTCTCGCGATTATTTTGGTGTATGATTGCTGAAATTCAGCTTCTTGAAATATTAATCATCCCTCATTGCATGGAGGCGAGACATGGGCGTCGTACAAATTTCACAAGCGCAGGGACGTATCCCGGTGACGGTTTTCCGTTTACAGGACCGCATCAATCTAGGCAACTTTGCCGAGCTCGAAGAGACGGCAAAGGGCTCTTACAACGACGGGATGCGCGACCTGGTGCTCGACTTGAGCCAGACTGTCTCGCTCACCAGTATCGGCATACGCGCGATTGTGATCATTCACAAGCTGCTCTCCAACGATGGGACAAACCATATGAAGATCGCCAACCCGATGCCTTACATTCGCGAGATGCTCGATATCTCCGGCGTGACCCAATATATTCAAATCTACAATACGGTGGATGAAGCGGTAGCTTCGTTCTGAAAAGGAAGGCGGGTTGACAACCCGCCCTACGCGGCAATAAAAGGAGACTGGCTTGCGCCAGTCTCTTTTTATTATAACTCTACCTCTACTGTTTGCTGTTTATATTTCTTCAACGCACTCCACCCCACCAGAGTCTTTTCCTTCTCATCCCACAAGCGGAAGAACAAGGATTTCAAACTGTGCTGGAATGTCAGCGGCTCGATCTGGAACTCAGGGTTCTCATTATGACATTCCTCGAGCTTGTAGTTCGGGATACGTGGGCTGAGGTGATGGATATGATGAAAGCCAATGTTCCCGGTGAACCACTGCAACAGTTTCGGAAGCTTGTAGAATGAGCTGCCGTCCATGCCGGCGTTGAAGAACTCCCAGTCGGTGTGGCGCTCCCAGTAGGTCGGGTCGAAGTTGTGCTGGACGTAGAACAACCAGACTCCCGCGCCACAGGCGATCAGCAGAATTGGCACTTCCACCAGCAGGAACGCTGCCCAGCCAATCTCCAGCATGAGCCAGCCCACCACCGCGGCAATTGCCAGGTTCGTCCAGATGACGCTGCTGCGTTCGCGCTTTCCAGCATCTTTTTCGAAGAAGCGGTGCGTGACCGTAAAGACAATGAATGAGCCAATGGTGAACAGGATGAGCGGACTGCGCATGATACGATAGCCCACCTTCTTGTACCACGGCGCGGCGAGATATTCCTCTACTGTCATCGTGTACACATCGCCGATGCCGCGCCGGTCGAGGTCGCCGGCTGTTGCATGATGGATGGCATGGCTGTGCTTCCACTGCTGGTATGGTGTAAGGACGAGCACACCAATCACCAGCCCCAGCCGGTCATTGGTTTTTATGCTCTTAAAGAATGAGCCATGACAGCAATCATGGAAGATGATGAAACATCTCATCATAAATCCTGCTGTCGGAACGGCAAGCAGCAGCGTGAGCCAGTAGCCCACTTCAAGGCTGCGATACATCAGGTACCACCCTATAAAAAACGGAAACACGGAATTGAACACCTGCCACAGACTACGCCATGTTTCGGGATACGCGTATTTTGAAACAACCCCCTGCCACTTAAATTTTTGAGTCGTCATCACACCTCCGTTTGGTTTGAGGGTGTTATTGTACTTTATCCAGCAGTTCGCGCAGGGGCAAGTCTGTAAGAGAGGTTAAGGTAAGGTTTGCGTTTTCGATTGACAGTAAGGACGTGACGGAATTGGGGACGGCGACGACGAAAATGCCGGCGGCTCCGGCAGCTTTCACGCCGTTCGGGGAGTCCTCGAATACGATCGCTTCGTTTGCACGCACGTTGAGTTGCTCAAGCGCCAGGAGGAACAGATCCGGGTTTGGCTTGGTCCGCTCGATGCCTACTTCGTCTGAAGTGATGACCTTGTCGAAATAGTCAAAGATGCCGAGGCGTTTGGCGTGTGTGTCCACCCAGGAGTGCGGCGAGCTGGAAGCAATCGCCAGCTTGAGCCCGAGCCGCTTCGACTCGTGGATGTAATCCAGCACACCCGGCATCACCGGCTGTGCAAACGTCACCGCATGACTCTCCGAGCGGTGGCGGTCGCGCAGGGAGGCAGAATCCAGCCGTCGTTCTGTCAGAAGCGAGAGATGTTCTGCCGCGTCAAAAAATGCCATACTCGTCCCGATGATACTTCCCCATTTTTCAGGAGGCAATTCAAAACCATGTTCACGATAGATGGAACACCAAACTTCGTAATCGGGCGTTTCTGTATCGAGGATCAGCCCGTCGAAGTCGAAGATCAAAGCCTTAATCTGCCTGGTCATAGCCGCCAATTATACCTGAGTGGATGTGATACTATACTTTTATGTCTCGTCATTGCGAGGAGCGTGGGGACGACAATTGTCGAATTGCTCGTAACACTTACACCGGGCAGTGCCAGGGAATGCCGGTGTGACAGGAATAGGAGAAATCTATGGAAGACCTCTACTACTCAGACTATATTGAACTCGACAAAATCCTGAACAGCCAGCATCCCAGGAGCTTTGAGTCTCTGGAAGAAGGCAACGATGAGATGCTGTTCATCATCATCCATCAGGTCTATGAGCTTTGGTTCAAGCAGATCCTGTTCGAGCTCGACCTGGTACGGCATATCTTCATCCGGGACCGGATCAATGACAATTCGGATGACTTAAGCCGGGTGGTGCAAAAGCTGAAACGGACCGGCAAGATCCTGGAACTGATCAACCAGCAGGTGAGCGTTCTCGAAACGATGACCGCGCTGGACTTTCTGGAATTTCGGAATGTCCTATTGCCTGCCTCGGGATTCCAGAGCAAGCAATTCCGCTTGATTGAAGCCAGACTGGGGTTGAAGCTGGAGCAGCGACACAAGAAGCAATATTACAAAGCCACGCGCCGCGGCAGCCTCTCCGCCGCAGACCTTCGGGACGTGGATCTGGAAGAACGTGAATCCACGCTTAAGGAACTGATCATCCACTGGCTGGAACGGATGCCGTATCTGGATGAACAGTTTTGGAACGAATACGAACAGAGCAGTGAACAGGTCCACGGAGACCGGCACAAATTCTGGTCAGATTATCGAGAGGCGTACAGAAATAGTCTTTCTCAAAATGAGGAGGCAAGACTCGCAGAGTTCGATAAAGTCTTCTTCGAGGAAGGCAGAGGCAATATCCCCCCTGCTGCGATGCGAGCTGCGCTTTTTATTACGCTGTACCGCAACCTGCCGATCTTCCATTTGCCGTTTGAGCTGCTCAACACGCTCTCTGAAATTGACGAGCTGCTCTCGAACTGGCGCTACCGGCACTTCCTGATGGTGCGCCGGATGATCGGCTTGCGCGTGGGCACCGGCGGCACAAGCGGATCCGGTTACCTCGAAGGGACACTGAGCCAGCACTACGCCTTCCGCGAGCTCACCGAACTGGCAACGTTCCTGATCGAGAGGAGCAAACGTCCTGCGCTGCCCAATGCATTGAAGGAAAAGGTGAGCTTTAATGTGTAACCTTTTGTGATGGAGTTTGTTTTGCTCGTCCGGAGGGCGACGTATAATATGTTCAACAGATAAGATGTCAATTTTTAGCTGTTTAGGTGGACGAATACCGGTTTATGGCGCAATTATGACAAGTTCCACCTATAGCCGGTTATATGGAAACCATCCACCTAGTCCCTAGTTGGGCAGCACGATAAATTGGCGCTAAATGCAGTCACAATCACAGTGTAATTGAGGAGGTAGTTCGTGCGAAAACTAATTGTCTCCAACATCATGTCATTGGATGGCTAT
>DATFHE010000226.1:0-3437 GCA_035248745.1 Anaerolineales bacterium
TATGCGCCTTCGAAGGCGGCATCGAGTTCAGTGCGGTTATCCATGTCGCCCGGCAGCAGTTCCGCTCCGAGCGAAGCGAGTTCCTGTGCGGCAGGCTTGTTCGTGTCGCGCGTAAGCGCGCGAACCTTCCAGCCATCTGCCAAAAGTTTTCTCGCCACCGCCCCACCCTGTTGACCGGTCGCGCCGGTGACTGCTATGATTTTTCCGTTCATGTTACATCCCTTTCAATATATAAGACATTGTGTTTGTGGAATAGCGTTCCTGAAGGGAATACTATTGTGTAATACAGAAACGGTCAATCGGTAATGACCTAGCTATTCAGCTAGTTGCGTATCCTCTCAAACGCCAGGTGAAATATTACTGTAAATGTTTTCCCAGAAAATCCAGAATGATTTGATTGATTTCCGCCAAGGTCGGGCTTGTACCGCCTGGAGCAGTAAACGAATGGCGTGCGTTCTGTACGATCACAAGCTGCGCCGGGATATTTTCCTGGAGCAATCGGTCATACATCAATTGCGACTGCTCCGCAGGGACAAGTTCATCTCGGTCACCATGGATTAACAAAAACGGCGGATCGTCCGGGGTTACGTGGGAGATAGGACTCGCCTCTACCACGTTATATTCCCCAAACCCAACGCGTTTCATCGCTTCGATATCAGCGTTGGGGAAATTCCGCGAGAGGTCCATCACGCCTGCCATGGCAATGACTGCCTGCACCCGGCTGGACTGGTCCAGATACTCCCCCACATCCCATCCGGCACTGGCATCCGTGGTGCCGAGTAACGACACCAGATGACCACCCGCGCTGACGCCGACCGCGCCGATCCGATTCGGGTCGAGGTTGTATTCTGCAGCGTGTGCCCGCAGGGACCGGACCGCGCACTTCACATCCTGAATCATTGCCGGGAACTGCGCGTCGGGATACAAACGATAATTCACCGACGCCACAAGATAGCCCTGCGTGGTCATCAGCCTGGCAAACATCCCGGCTTCTGCTTTGTCACCATGCATCCAGGCGCCACCGTGAACGTACACCAGCACGGGCCAGGGTCCGTCTGCTTCGGGAATGTAAATATCCATGGCTTGCGGAGCGTTATCCGGCGTGCAGTAGGTAATGTCTGTCAGCATCTCGCCATATCGATTAAAGGGAATTGGGGAGACATCAGGTGTTTGCGACACCGCCTCTGTAGGCAAAGCAGTCGATTGTGAGGTGGACGGTGGTTGGGGAGAACTTTGCTCAGACGAACATGCTAAAAGAGAAAACGCTAAAGGTATAGTCAACAGAAAAACTCTCGCAGGTACTTGTAAAAGACTCTTGATCAAACTACTCCTTACGGACAGGATTTCTCAACACTCCTAATCCTTCGATTTCAACAAGGACTTCATCTCCGTTCCTTAACTCACCGACTCCGGCAGGCGTTCCGGTAAAGATCAGGTCCCCTGGTTCGAGCGTCATCACCGAAGAAACGTAGGCGATCAGCGTTGGGACATTGAACACCATGTCACGGGTCGACGCCATCTGGCGCATCTGCCCGTTGACACGGCAGGTCAGCACGGCGTCGGCGGGGTCGAACTCGGTGTCGATCCAGGGACCAAAGGAACAGAAGGTGTCGAAGCCTTTGGCACGCGTCCACTGGTCATCGGACCGCTGCAGATCGCGAGCGGTCACGTCGTTGCCAATGGTGTAGCCTAAAATGTGCTTCTTTGCATTTTCGGGGGTGATGGATCGACCGCGTTTGCTGATAACAACGACCAGCTCGCCTTCATGTTCCACTTGCGCGGACTGCGGCGGTAGGACTACCGTATCGCCGTCCGAGATAATTGAAGAGGGCGGCTTCAGGAAGAGGAGCGGAACCTTAGGCACTTGATTGCCCAGTTCCCTGGCATGCTCGATATAGTTGCGCCCCACACAGAGAATCTTACTTGGCTCGCACGGAGCAAGTAGTTTCACGTCCGTGAGAGGTGTATCCGCTTCGTTACGGCGGTAGCGCCCGAAGACATTCCCACCGATTTCGCCGACCTTGTCGCCTAATAGCCATCCGTATTTTGGTTTCTTGCCATCCCCGATTTGATAACGGATAATGCGCATCTTCCCTCCAAATCACGTTTTCACGTCCAAATGTTGGAACGTAAGCTAAAAGTGTAGCACAATTTGAGAACGAAAGCGCAATCGCGGTATAATGCGGATCACAAGCGGGCGCTTAGCTCAGTTGGTTAGAGCACTTCCTTTACACGGAAGGGGTCAGGGGTTCGAGTCCCTTAGCGCCCACAAGAAAACGAGTGACGCTGTTAGCGTCACTCGTTGCGATTCCAGCGGCAGTTGCACTGCTGGCAAAACATCAATTTAAGCCTTCTCCACCGGAAACTGGATCTCATTGACCGTATTGGGGTCGTTCTGATCACCCGGTGTATCCGGCAACCGGAGGTTTAACTCGCGTCCCGGTCCGACAATCTGATACCCGTTTTGATCGACCCATTTGGCGAGCGCATTGTAGGCTTCCATGATCGTGGCAAACGGTCCCGTGTGGACGACGCAAGCCATTTTCTCGGCGCCCGGCAACTCATAGATCTGCACGCGCCCACTCGGAGGAATTTCCTCACTCAGCGGCATGACGACTTCAATATCCCAGTCCCGCTCTTTGAACTCGGGATCGTGATAAATCGCCATGGGCGGACCCATCATGTGGACATCTTTTTGTTGCAGATAGCTTATGAGCTCATCCCACAGGGAGCGCTGGTCTGGCGGTGTAGGTACAATCCCGCGCACCGAGGCGACTTTCATCGGCTCAATTTTCTTGATCACAACATCATACTTGGACATAGAATCCTCCTGTTCGATTTCTCTCAGCCAGAGCTCCACCCGTTCGAGGCGCGCGGTTTCTTCTTCCACCCGCTGGCGGATCTCCGCCCGACGCAGCTTCAACATCCCACGCATTTGCTCAACGGACACTTCTCCCTCAAGGAGACGGCCGATCTCCTCCAGAGAGAAGCCAAGGTCTTTGAGCGCCAGGACGCGATAGAGGCGCGGCAGCTGGTCGAACTCGTAATACCGATAGCCGGTAAAGCGATCTACTGCGATGGGCTTGAGCAGCCCCATCTCATCGTAGAGGCGCAGCGCCTTGATGGACACACGGCTGAGTTTGGAAAAGTCTCCGATCCGGATCATCTGAAGGCCTCCAATGTTGTTATACACTCTCCTGCAGGAGGAGAGTCAAGTGTTTTTAAAGGAGATTGTAACCTGGTAAATACCTTGTAAATTGCTATCAAAATACGATTTTTGCGGCTGTTTCTATATAATGGAAGTACTTCGTACCGTTAAGAAGGATTCTTTGTGAGTATTCGTTTCAAAGTCATCCTGCCGTATCTTCTTCTGACGCTTATCGTCGCTGTAACGGGTGCGTATGTTGTCACACGCCTGGTCTCCAGCTCCCTGAATG
>DATFHE010000227.1:0-6051 GCA_035248745.1 Anaerolineales bacterium
GGGGGTGCGTCCGCTGGCAGCGATGCCGATGACACTGTCACTCTCGCTGACAGCCAGTTTCGCGATCTTCTCCGCGCCGCCTTCGCGGTCATCTTCCGCGCCCTCAACCGCTTCGGTCAGCGCAGCGAGACCTCCGGCAACAAATCCCAGAACCAGTTCGGGGGGAGTGCCAAACGTAGGCGGACACTCAGACGCATCGAGCACACCCAGCCGTCCTGATGTCCCCGCCCCCATGTAAATCAACCGCCCGCCGCGCTGCATCCGGGCGCTGATAGCATCCACGGCAGCGGCAATGCTGGGAAGCTCAGCACGCACAGCCAGGGCCACTTTCTGGTCTTCGGCATTGATAAGGGTCAGCATGTCGAGCGTAGGCAGCGTGTCAATATCTCTGGTCAGAGGATTGCGCTCTTCGGTTAGGGTTAACTCCATAAAGGCTCCGAATCTTACGTTCGCCGCGAATTCACAGGAGAAAGAGGACATCCTCGATCCTGATTCAATAGGTTATGCTCCCCAGCACGACTGCCCGAGACGCTCCCGTGGCAGCAGGGATATTGCCAGGACGTTTGTGCCACGTCTCGTATGCCAGCACCGCAAAAGCGACGGCTTCCTTGGCTTCGATGCCTAAGCCACATTCTTCGGATGTGGTTACGCGCGCTGGTGAGAGACGCTCGGCGAGCAGCGCCATCAACGTATGGTTACGCGCTCCCCCGCCACTGACAATGACTTCGTCAGGGAAAGCAGGCAAAAATGTTCTATAAGCATGTTCAATTGAGTGAGCAGTTAGAGCCGTGAGAGTGGCAACGATGTCGTTCGCGCCCAGCCCGCGACGATTGGCTTGTGACCAATATTCCGCTGCGCGCTGTGTACCAAATCGTTCGCGTCCAGTCGTGCGAGGCGGCTGTTGCTGAAAGAATGGCTCTGCGAGCCAATCCGTGAGCAGCGACTCGTTGACGTCTCCTTGCGCCGCCAGTACGCCCTCATGGTCATAATTCCATACACCGTCCGTTGCCAGGCGCGCAGCTTCATCCATCAGCATGTTGCCAGGACCGGTGTCGAACGCGAAAACGCCACGATTAGAAATGTTAGCACCGTGAAGTGTTCCTGGAAAACCTTTTTCTTTTCTTGGCACCCTCAGCTCACTTTGCGGTTCGGTATTTTTTCCAAGCGGTGGCAGGAACGTCACATTCGCGATACCACCGATATTCTGGGCTGCACGAATCTTTGTGGGATGCGACAACAGCAGCCAATCTGCCAGCGGGACGAGTGGGGCGCCCTGCCCACCTGCCGCCATATCGCGCGTGCGGAAGTTGCTCACCACGGGCACACCTGTCATCTCGGCAATGAGGGCAGCCTCGCCCATCTGAAGGGTTGAACCCTGCTCACTGCCCACGGGCGGCTCATGCCAGAAAGTCTGCCCGTGTGAGCCGATCAGGCCGATCTCTCTCATCGACAAGCCCGCGTCGTGAGCTGCCTCCAGCACCGCGGAACCAAGTGCCCGTCCAAGCGCAAAGTTCAACCGGCATAAGCGGTCGACAGAACTGGTTTCGGGTTGAAAACAGGCAAATATCTCGGCGCGCAGCTCCGGAGCAAATGAGCGGTGCGAGTGCCCAAGTACCTGCCAATCGAGTGAGGGTGGAATTCCCTCGAGCCGCACCACTATCGCGTCCACACCATCGGCAGAAGTGCCGGACATCAACCCGATGACAATCATGCCTCGCTCCGCACCAACTCTGAGGTTTGCCCGTCCACACGTTCCACTATTGCGCGATGAATTTGTACGCGCAGGTCAGCAATGCCGCGCCCGTCGCGCCCGCCGTACACGTCGTTGGTCAGCAGCGCCACCACCAGCGCTCTGGAGGGATCGATCCAAAGGCAAGTCCCGGTAAAGCCGGTATGCCCGAATGTTGCCTGGCTGAAGGGGTTGCTGCTGGCTTCGGGGTCCGGACTCCACAAGGCGAACCCCAGCCCGCGCCGCACGTTCTCGAACCTGGCATGCAAGCGTGTCATCTCGGCGATTGTGTCGCGCCGGAGCAGCGACGCGTCGAGGAAACTCTGCCCGAACGCGGCGACATCGCGGGCGTGAGCGAACATCCCTGCATGCCCTGCTACACCTCCCAGCCGCCAGGCGCTCTCGTCGTGGACCTCGCCCACGATACGCCGACCGCGCCACTTGCAAAGTTCGGTGGGGGCAATGTTTTGAATAGATTGGAGAGGGGCAGCCGGTTGGAAGTGAGCAGTTAACTCGAGCGGTCTGGTCACGCGGGCATAAATGACCTCATCGAGCGGACTTCCCACAATCCTGCTTACCGCCAGACCGAGTAGGATCAACCCGACGTCGCTATAGAGTACGCGCTCTCCCGTAGGATATGCGAAGAAGGTGTCCAGCGCCAGCCGGATGGCAGACTCGGCGTCGGGCTGGTCTTTGAAGGCGCGCCAGGCGGGCAAACCTGAGTTGTGCACCAGCAGGTTGCGGAAGGTCACCTGAGTCGCATTCACCGTTCCAGACTGGTCTGTTACACTGATAGTTTTTCCCCAATCGAGTGGGTTTTCATAGGGTTGCATGGGACGCACCCCGCTGAACTCCGGCAGCACGCTTTGCACAGGATCATCTAGAGATACTTTCCCCTGCTCCACGAGAGTCATAAACGCTGTCGCGGTGAAGAGCTTCGTCACAGATGCAAGATCAAAGAGCGTCTCCTGACTGACAGGTCGTGTCTTGGTCTCAGGGTCAAGGAAGCCCATCGCTACCTCGTGCACGACCACGCCCTCATGACGAATGACTAACTGTGCCGCCGGAGTGATGGCGCCAATTGCATGGGAGAGAATTAAGTCCGTTTTAGAGAAATCCATAATCGTTACCAGGGAGCGCTTGACTATTCTCCGATTTCCTTAAATAAACTAATATACTGGTTATATACCTTGAAACCGAACCTGGCATACAGGTCTACCAGAGACGTCCAGTCAATCACACAGCCATCCACGCCAAGCGATTGCATGTGGAGTGCGGCGGCGTCAATCAAGTAACCGCCGAATCCCTGCCCGCGCACGGATTTCGACAATCCGAGCGGGCCAAACTGTCCCCAGGGCTGAGGCAGACGCTGTGGATAAAAACGTTCGATCGGGCGCTCGGAGTCAGGCAACGTCAATCGACAAAAACCATGCACTTCACCTTGGATGTGCAGCAGCAGAAAATCAGAAGCGCGCCCACCATTCTTAACAAACTCCTGACCTTCGAACTCCCAGCGTCCCGGGTATTCACGGTGGAGCAAATTGAGCAGGAGGTGTTCTTCCCCCGGCTGCATTGGCAAAAGATCAGTATAGGCAGGTTTGGGGTAAAGGGATTTGTATGCTTTCAGGCTACGGGCAATATCGTATTCATAGGGCTGGCGGGGCGGAGATTGGCAACCGTATTTCTCAAAGAAACTGGCATTCTCACGCATGACGTAAGGCAACCCCGGCAGAAACGGACGTAAATTCCCACCGATACGAAACCGATTGCAGCCTTTTTCTTTTAACCAGCCTTCCGCCCAGGTGAGCAGTTTAGAGCCAATACCTCGTCTCTGTGCCGACGGGTGGACAGCAATCGCGCTCACCCAG
The DNA here is from genome assembly GCA_035248745.1 of Anaerolineales bacterium. Taxonomy (GTDB): domain Bacteria; phylum Chloroflexota; class Anaerolineae; order Anaerolineales; family Villigracilaceae; genus Defluviilinea. The sequence continues at coordinate 3,598 of DATFHE010000227.1, forward strand.
CCAAGCGTGCTCGCCGGAGTATCAGCTCGTGCGCAAGCCAGCACAAACCCAACCACTTCCTGGTTTTGGATGGCAACGCGTCCTTCAATCGCTTCACCTGTGCAGGGTATCATGTTGTAACAAAGCAGGCGTTCGTTGATGGTGTAATCCCTGTGTGCGGCGGCATTCCAAATTCGGATCGCCTCGTTATTATGGGCAGGAGTGAAAGGCGTAAGTAGGGAAATCGTATGGGACAAGGTATGTCGTTTATGAGTGTGACTATGGCAGGAGGACTGGTACCACACCAGATGCCTCTGCTTTACCCATCAGGACATTAGCAATAGTCTGCAAGGCGGGCCGGTTGCCGCCATAGGAAACCAGGGCAGTGGGTACATCTGGCAAAACACTGATGTCATAGGGGGTGCGGACGGAGACGATGATGACGTTCGGGTTTTGTGCCAGGAGTCCCCTCACAAGTTGGACTTGACCCGGGTACAGACTGGCGGCGGTGGTCGTGATGATGACCTTGTGGCTATTTCGCGCAGCGCTCAGAGCATCGGTGATAGCGCGGGGATCCGGGTCGATTTTGATTTCGAGCGTTGTTGCCCCAAGGAAAGCTCCCAGTCCTTGCGCCGCAACTGTTTCGATAACGAGCACCGGCTCACCCGCTTTCAGCGGCAGGAGTGAAGCATCATCTTTCAGCAGGGTGATGGCTTTTTGCGCCAGTTCCAGAGCTAGCGCGTGGTGCTCGGCTGTCGCGGTCGATTCACCTGCTCTGACAGGGTCCGCGACCAGTGTGGGATTAAGAACACCAAATCTTTCTTTGGCTTCCAGGATCCGGCGAACGGAGGCATCGAGTTGTTCCCTCGAAATCTTGCTGCTCTGGATAACCTGCATAAGGTTTGTAAAGGCTTCCCTCTGCATAGCATGGTCACGATTGAAGAGCAATAAATCCGCTCCTGCTGCAAAGGCAAGCGGTGCGCCCACAGGAGGTGGGTATCCGTTGGCTGCCAGCGCACCCATTTCAAGAGAGTCTGTCACAATCAGGCCATTGTAGCTAAGTTCGTCACGCAACAAACCCGTCAGGACAGGACGCGAGAGGGTAGCCGCCAGTCCCGGTGTGGGGTCAACGGCTGGAAAGGTCACATGCGCGGACATGATACCCGCAACCTCGGCTTGGATGGCAGCCCGGAAAGGAAAAAGTTCCACTTCATCCAGGCGGGCGCGGTCATGCGGGACAAGCGGCAGATCGATGTGAGAATCAACGGAGGTGTCGCCGTGCCCGGGAAAGTGTTTGCCAAATGCCAGCACGCCGTTTTCCTGCAACCCACGAGCAAATTCGGTCCCATACTCAGCCACTTTATCCGGGTCTGAGCTAAAGGACCGTGTACCAATGACGGGGTTGGAAGGATTATTGTTCACATCCAGATCGGGGGCAAAATCCACGTTGATGCCAACTGCTCGCATTTCGACTGCCATGGCTGCTGCCATGCGGTAGGCATTCTTCGGGTCGCCCGTGGCAGTGAGAGCCATCGCAGAAGGAAATTCGGTAAAGCCCGTGTCTTCTGTTAAGCGTGCGACGCGGCCGCCTTCCTGATCGATGGCAATATATAGGCCGGGGTGCCCACTCTGGAGGGCAATCGTCTGCAAGTCATTCGTCAGACGCGCAATCTGTTCTGGTGATTGCACGTTGCGCGCAAACAAAATCACGCCGCCAATATGGTAGTCAGTGACTATGCGCCGCAGCTCAGCATCGACAGCTATACCGTCGAAGCCGATGATCATCAGCTGGCCAACCTTCTGGGCTGTTGTCATACGTTCGAGAAGGGTTGTGATATCTGGTGTCACAGGGAATGAGCTGGAAAAATCGGCGGTACTAGAGGTCGGCATGGTGGAGTATCCGATTAGCAGACAGCTGAGCAGCGCGAGGAAAACCCGCGCCATATGTGGAACCCTTCATAGACTCTCAGTAGACCGACGCGGTCTGCATGCACAGACCGCGTCGGTCCGTATAGCTAGAGCCTATTCGATCATCTGGATGTCCCAATCCTCGGCGAAGAAGGGAACATAGGTGCCTTCGTTCACATCATAGAACGTAAGGGGTGGATAGAGGAAAGTACTCAGCACGGCGCCTTGAAGAAGAATTGTATCCGGCGAGTACAGGTTATAGTTTCCCTTAGGTGGCTGGATGTATGGATAGCTGGTCTTGAATTCCTTGGCAGCGTTTGTTTCGCTGGGCTGCAGCATCCCAGTCAGAAACTGGCGCGCCACCGGTGAGTTATTCTGATTGTTATTGTAGATTGGGTCCTCAGGCGGCAGCCAGCCAACCACGCGGGTCTGGGTATCGACCGGGTCGGTGAGGTAGCGCTCGAACATCTGCACAACCGGCAGATTCTCGTTGAACATAGAGGCCATATCGGCCACATACGGCTTCTGGGCCTCAACATCGAAGCCTTCCGCCATCTCGTCCACCCA
>DATFHE010000228.1:0-6249 GCA_035248745.1 Anaerolineales bacterium
TTCCTTGCCTCCCCAAATGAAAGTCAAGGCAAAGTCAGCGGTCTATGAGACGCCGCCCTGGGGATTTGAAGATCAGCCTAAGTTTCTCAATCAGGTTGTAAAGGCAAAGACGTATCTTGACCCCGAGCCGCTCCTCAAACATCTCAAGCGTCTCGAAGTGGCGCTGGGTAGGAAGGAATCCTTCCTCAACGGTCCACGCTTGATTGATATGGATATCCTCTTTTATGATGACCTGGTTGTAGACAAACCCTCACTGGTGATTCCTCACCCGAGGCTGCATGAGCGCGGGTTTGTGCTCCTGCCGTTGATGGAGATTGCTCCCAACCTTGTACATCCTGTCACACAAAAAAGCATCCGTGAGATGGGGGAGTTAATTAACATGGAGGGGATCGAAAAGTTTTCTTCGTAAGAAGGTAAACGATTGCATACGATATAATCTCACTGGAGGAAGTGACATGAATCAAGTCAAACCGCTCAACTGGACCCCCAAACCTGGCGTTGGTTTTACCGTTGTACGCCGTGAGGATGGCGGCATGACATTAACATTTTCGGATTTATCCGATGCGACCCTTAACGAATGGCGCGATTTTGCGATGGAGCATTTGCTGGGCGTCGACCGGCGCACCCGTAATTTATATGACCTGCGCGCCGTGAGGGAGATTCCCGAGAAGGCAATCCGTATGGCAGTCGAGGCCAACAGCGATCCCTCTGCCCGCAATATCCGTGTGGCGGTTGTTGTGGCGGATGCATCTGTAACTGATGCGATCCGCGATGTTGCCGCCCTCGCGCTCCCGGCGTCAGCTTCTGCCATGAAGATCTTCGCTGATCTTGACGAAGCCGAAGCCTGGCTCGCACGTCCGCTCGATCAAATACCATAAACTTTCATATCATTGCGAGGCGTTGTTTGCCTGCCGAAGCAATCTCTACATAAGAAGAAAAATTTCTTCAACAGATTCATTTCTGAAACGAGAGATTGCTTCGCTCACTGCAGAGGTTCACTCACAACGACATTAGGCTTTAATGAAATCCCCATCCCTGCAAATCGGCCATCACACCTTTTACTGGGGTTCCCGTACTTATGTGATGGGCATTCTCAACGTCACACCTGATTCATTTTCAGGGGATGGAATCCTTTCAGAAAGTGACGCGGTCCGGGCGGCTGTGGAACAGGCAAGGGATTTTCTTGACAACGGTGCGGACGTTCTTGACGTGGGCGGCGAATCAACCCGCCCCGGCTCGCAGCCTGTGAACGCGGAGGAAGAGGTGGGACGTGTCCTCCCAGTTATCGAAGCAATTGCAAATGAATTCCCGACTGCTCTCATTTCCATTGATACATACAAAGCCAAGGTTGCGGAAGCAGCATTCCGAGCCGGCGCACGTATCCTCAACGACGTTTGGGGGCTGCGCGCCGACCCGGAGCTTGCCTCTGTTGCCGCAACATCCCTCGTCCCTGTAATCCTGATGCACAACCGCAGCAATCCCGCCAGCGTAGAAGTACGCGCGCAGTTGGGCAACGCCTACATCGGCTCTACGTATGAGGACTTGGTGGAGGATGTCAGGCGCGAGCTCCTCGTCAGCGTGGATCTGGCAGTCAGGGCTGGGATCGAAGAATCCCGGATCATTCTCGATCCGGGGATTGGTTTTGGTAAGACGCGCGAGCATAACCTCGAGCTGATCAACCGGCTGGATGAGATTCGCGCCCTGGGCTTTCCAGTCTTGTTAGGTTCATCCCGTAAATCATTCATCGGCTTTACACTTGACCTGCCTGCCGACCAGCGTATAGAAGGAACCGCAGCGACGGTCGCTGTGGGCATCACACGCGGTGCAGATATCATCCGTGTGCACGATGTCAAGGAAATGGCACGCGTGGCAAAAATGACGGATGCGATGGTAAGAAATAAATAATGTTGTACGGGACCCTACTACATCAACCCAGGAAAAAACTATGTTTGGCGATTACGGCAAAGAACTACTACGAAGCGGAATCATCGATGCAAAAACCGGTCACAGAGAAAGCGCACACCGCTACCTGGATCGTGCCGTCTACATCAGCAACGATCACGAGGTGCTGGCGGAAGCCTGGTTCTGGATGAGCGAAGTGCTGGACGATGCCTCCGAGAAACGCAAGGCGCTGGAAAACTGTCTGGCGCATGATTTGCGTCATGCACGCGCCCGGCGCTCCCTTGCCATTCTCGATGGAAAACTCAAAGCGGACGATGTCATCGACCCGGACAAGCTTCCCCTCGCCTCTGAGGGTCTGCATGCCGCGAACGCTGAACGATTTATGTGTCCCAAGTGCGGGGGACGGATGAGCTTTGCGCCGGATGGGCAGTCACTCCATTGTGAATATTGTGCACGCAACCAGCGATTTAGCATGGCGCAACCTGGCAGTGCCCGGGAAAAAGATTTCATCGTCGCCATGGCAACCGCCCGCGGGCATGGCAAGCCGCTCGAGCAACAAGTGTTCCACTGCGAAGGCTGCGGCTGTGAGTTTATCCTGCCGCCGAATCAGCTTTCGTATACATGTGTGTATTGCGGCTCACCCCATGTTGTAAATTGGGAGTCAGAAGAGCAATTGCTGGCACCAGACGGCATTATCCCGCACGCGTTTGACCAGAAACGCGCGGTCCAAATTTTGATCGAATGGGTAAAAACAAACAGGCTCAAGCCTGAGAAACAGGTGGATCTACCGCGCGGCATCTATCTCCCGTTGTGGACGTTCGACCTGGGTGGGGGAATCGACTACGTTGGTGAAACGACTAGAGTTACTGAACTAGAGTTTGATGGCGGACAGCAAAGAAAATATCGCGTGAATGATTGTTATCCGGTACAGATCAACGATCTGCCGATCCCTGCCTCCCGAAAATTGTCTTCTGTGTTTCTGAAATTAATCCCTACCTTTGTGCTGAAAGGCATTAAACCGTATGATGCGCGTTATCTCGCCAACTGGCCTGCCGAAGTGTACGACATTTCAATGGCAGAAGCCTCTCTCGATGCGCGCAGTCAGGGATATTCCCTCTACAAGCGAGACCTGCCGAATCTTCTTACGCCACTGGCTGTCCTCTCCACATCCTCCGCCAAACTGACCGTCGAATCCTTTCGGCTCAACCTGCTCCCTGCATGGGTGACGGAAATTCCCTTTGGCGGGCGTCAGCACCTAGTACTCATCAACGGGCAAAATGGGACGGTCGAGAGCGATCTACCGGAGAAGTCGAACAGGTCAAAGAAGCCGGGTAATTTGATGGAATATCTGGCAGATTTGCTGGACAATCAGGCATAAGAGTCAGAAGTCAAAAAGAACCCCAAAATGGTGATTGAGCTGCTTCTGCCTCGATCACCATTTTCTTTCTTTTACTCTCCAATTAATTCCTCATTTCCTTGTCTCTTCGTTTCCCTGTATACTTATCCCATGCCCTCTACCATTCCCATTCTGCGGGCGCGGCGGGAAGGACGCCTTGCCCTTCAGCGCGCGCACCATGCCCGGACTCGTAGTCTCTTCCTCAGCGCGGGAATGGTCCTGTCTCTGTTCATCGCAGCGGTGATCATCGCAGCTGCATTTGCTTATGTCAATCTGACACGCGATCTACCCTCGACCGCAATTCTCCCAATCCTCCTGAACCCCCCCGATGGGTTGCTTCTCCAGCCCACGCGCATCTATGACCGCACCGGCGAGAACATTCTCTTTACCTTTGCCCCTAACGATACACAGCGCCGTTATCTTCCGCTCAGCGCAACAAACCCGCAGCATCTGCCAAACTCCTTGCGCGATGCGGTCATCGCAAAAACCGATCCCTATTTTGAAGAGCATCCCGGTTATCTTCTCGCCACAATTACTAATTACGACGTACACCCCACTCTCGCGCAGCGCCTCGCGTTCGACCTCCTGCTCTTCGACGAACCTCCATCCCTCCGCCGCGCCCTGCGAGAACGAATCCTCGCGGCACAGATCACGGCGCGATATGGACGTACGCAAGTGTTGGAGTGGTATCTCAACTCGGCGAACTTCGGGCATCATGCGTTTGGAGCAGAGGCTGCCTCACAACTTTACTTTGGAAAATCTGCCGCGCAACTGGAGACAGCGGAGTCTGCGATTCTTGCGGCGGTGAGCGACGCGCCGAGCCTGAATCCATACGACGCGCCACTTACTGCCCTGGAACGTGGTCGTGAAACGCTTACGTTGATGCAGATCCAGGGGCTTCTGTCTGCGGATACTGCCTTTGATGCACGTGATACATCACCCTTATTTCAGACTCCGCCTGCTCCTGAGCCCCAGCCAGCTGCGGCATTCGTCAACCTGCTCCTCACTCAGTTGGACTCGCAGTTCTCTCGTGAGAGAATCGAGCGCGGCGGGCTGACCATTATCTCCACGCTGGATTACGATCTTCAACAGCAATCCTCCTGCGTGACGGCGTTCTACGCCGCGCGTCTCGCCGGTTTGCCTGACCCGGTCATCCCGTGTGAGGCATTGCACTTTCTGCCTGCATTGCCGCCTGAAACAAAGGTGGATAATGCATCTGCGAGCGCAGTCATTACTGATCCCAAAACGGGCCAAATCTTGGCGGCGGTCGGAGAAACGTTCCAGGCACAGGAGACGCCTCTCATCGCGGCTCACGATCCGGGGTCCGTGTTGGATGCGTTTATCTATCTGACGGGATTCACCCGCGGCTTGAGTCCCGCATCTCTGGTCTGGGATATCCCTGGCAAGACGGACGTCCAAAACTTTGACGGCGAGTATCACGGACCGATGCGTCTGCGGATTGCCTTAGCGAACGATTATCCTGCGCCTGCCGCGCAGGTCCTTTCGCAGATGGGCGTAGAAAATGTGGAGGAGATCTCCTCCTCTTTTGGTGTATCCAGAGACGTTGGCGCGGAATTGTCTTTATGGGACGCGGCGGGTGCGTTTGGGGCGTTCGCGCAGCAGGGCGTGTATTTTGGGCAGGAATTCGGCGACACATTCAAGCCTGTCGCGGTGCTGAGGGTAGAAGGCAACGATGGCAGCCTCTGGCTCGATTGGTCTACGCCGCAGGCGAAACCGATTGTGACACCCGCGCTTGCCTATCTGATGAATCATACTTTGAGCGATGAGACGGCTCATCTGGGCACATTGCAAAGCTCGAACGTTTTAGATGTTGGTACGCCCGCCGCCGTGAAGCTCGGGCAAACAGAGGAGGCACGGGATGCATGGACAATCGGTTATACAACCTCGCGCGTGGTTGCCGTATGGACGGGCGCACACTCACAAACAGGAAGCGATCTGTCGCCGCGTGCTTCAGCAGTATTGTGGAACGCGTTGATGCAGACCGCCTCGCAAAACCTGCCGCTTGAAGGCTGGGCTGCGCCGGAAGATATCTCGATCATTAACGTCTGTGACCCTTCCGGTATGCTTCCAACGCCAGATTGCCCAAACCTCGTGAGCGAGGTGTTCCTGAACGGCAATGAGCCCATTCAGGCAGATACCATGTATCGCAAATATGAGGTCAATCGTGAAACGGGGTTGCTCGCGACGGTGTTCACGCTGCCTCAGTTGATCGAAGAGCGGGTGTATCTGGTCGTGCCGCCGGATGCACGCTCCTGGGCGGAAGGCACGGGATTGGAAATTCCCCCATCAGACTACGATGTGATCCAGCCGCCTCTTCTCGATGAGAACGTAAACATCACAGCACCCGATTTATTTTCTGAAGTCGATGGCGTCGTGCAGATTGAAGGCACCGCGGCTGGCGACAGTTTTGTTTCTTATCGAGTGCTGGTGGGACAGGGATTGAACCCGCAGGAATGGATTCAAGTCGCGGAGAGTAGCGAACCGGTAACAGACGATGTGTTAGCCGAGTGGAACGCCAATGGCTTAAGCGGATTGTACGCTGTGCAGTTGCAAGTTGTGAGGAATGATCAGAGAGTGGATACAGCGATTATTCAAATAACCGTGAAAGGGGATGAATGACGAGTCTGGCGGGTGAGCCACCCAAAATAGATTATCAAAAGCCACTACCATTACAGGAGACATCATGAATGCCGAATTCTTACTCACCGTTGGAATCATTGTTTTTGTTTTACTCATCCTAAATGTTATCTTCCTGGGCATTATCTTTTTTATGCGCAGGAAGATGGCTGCGGTAAGCCAGTGGCCTTCCACGATGGGAACGGTCAGCACATCTTATTTGGAGCGCAGATCTTCAAGCGATAGCGGATACACAAACTATCCTGTTGTCCAATACTCTTATCAGGTAAGCGGGCAAGCCTACCAGGGGATGA
>DATFHE010000229.1:0-4072 GCA_035248745.1 Anaerolineales bacterium
GAGCTTGTAACCGTATGGAACGAGGCATCGAAGACAGCCAATCACAAGGTGTTAATCCAGGGTGACTTTTGGCACGGAAACATAATCCGCGATAAGAATCATGGACGCTTAATGTTTGTTGATTGGCAGTTCGCACGCTGGTCTACAGATGTAAGCCCGGACTTTTATTTTTTTTTGCTGGCAGGTGCTCTCTCAGCAATCGGAAGCGGCGCTGTCGAAGAGCAAGCCAAACGGGCGTTCCAAACTCTGAGTGCATGGCGAACGGATGTAATGCCCGAATATTTTGCCGCCTATGAGCAGCCAGATCAATACGTGCTCCTGCCGCAGAAATATGGCATGATGCTCTGCTGCGTAGAGAAGGCAATCCGCTCTGCGTTGGATTTTGGCTACAGCCATCCGGATGATCTCCTGTGGCGGTATCTTTTTGCAGAATTGCAACACTGGCCTGTTGAACACTGAATTAAGGATCAAAGTTGAGCAACGCCTCCACACCTTCGCGAAAGTATAAGATTGCTTATCTCATCGATGGCTTGAGCATGGGAGGGGCAGAACGATTGATGGTGCCGATATTGAAATATCTCAGTCGCGCCCAATTTGATCCCTACGTCTGTGCGCTGCAATCCAAGGACGGTAACCCGATGGCAGATGAGATTCGCGCGCTGGGAGTGCCGGTTGAATGCCTGAATATAAAACATCTCCGTGAACTGAACGCGATCCCCCGCCTGATGAATTACCTCAAGAGCATTGATGCAGACCTTGTACATACACAACTGGAAGCTGCTAACATTTTGGGGAACATCTCCGCAAAATTGCTCCGCCTGCCTGGCGTGTGCACGATCCATGTTATGCCCTCGCTGGATGTCAGGGCTAAGACGAAGCTGCATCAAAGGGTGGAATGGTTTACGTTACGTCACTTCTGTGACCGCGTGATTTCGGTCTCGGAGGAGGCGCGTCAATATCACTTAAAAATTAGCGGGGCAGCCAATGGGCAGGTAACGACAATTTACAACGGCATTGATCTGTCTGCATTTTCAGATGTGGATTATGCACAGGAACGGAACCGTGTCCGTGCAGAACTTGGGATCCCGCTGGATGCCGATGTTCTCGTCACGGTTGCCGTCCTGCGCCCTCCCAAGGGCATCCAATTTCTGATTCGCGCCATGCCTGCCATACTGGACTCCCATCCGAATACCTATTATCTGATTGTGGGAAGCGGGTCTCACCGTGAAGCTCTGATGGAAGAGGCAGGTAAATCAGGAGTGGAGGAGCGAGTCGTATTTGCAGGGATGCGCAAGGATGTGCCGCAATTGCTGGCAGCGAGCGATATCTTCGTTCTCCCGACTCTGACAGAGGCTTTACCCACTGTTCTCGCCGAAGCCATGGCTGCCAGGTTGCCTCTTATCGCAAGCCAGGTGGGAGGCATTCCGGAAATGATCACGAATGGGCAAAACGGATTCCTGATTGAGCCAGAAGATGTGAAAGGGCTTGCAAGCGCCTGCATTCGTTTATTAGAGAACCCGGACGAACGCGCTGCAATGGGCGCGGAGGGCTGGAGGATTGTCAATCAGAAGTTCAGTATTGAACGACAAGTCGAACAATTGAGAGATCTGTACCTGCAGCAATTACAAGCCTATGGAAAATCGTAGACTACGTCTTGTCTTAGTAGAACCCAACGGAAGCGGCGGTCTAATTCATTACACCTATCAGTTATGCACTGCCCTCGCTGAACAGGGTGCGGATGTAACACTCATCACCGGGAAGGAGTATGAGCTTGCTCACCTCCCGCACAATTTCCGTGTGAATAACATTCTAGATTTGTGGAGCCTGTTTGATCCGCAGGCAAGCCAAAACGTCCAGGTGAGCGCCTGGCAGCGACGGTGGCATAAAATGCGCTGGACGGTGCGGCGCGGACAGAGAGCGATTCGCCTGATTTCCGCCTGGGTCAGCCTGACGCGCACCCTGATCGAACTCAGGCCGGATATTGTCCAATTCTCAAAGATTCATTTTCCGTTCGAGGCGTTTTTTCTGGCACAAATGCGGCGACGTGGCTTGACGCTTACGCAAATCTGCCACGAGTTTGAACTGCGCGAGACTCAGCGAGGTCCCCTTTGGTCTCTCACAGTACGTGCCTACGCAGATATTTATAAGAACTTTTCAGCAATATTCTTTCACGCACAGGAGAACCGCGAGAAATTCCTTTCCCTGTTCCCCTTTGTTGACAGCAGCAAAACGTACATCATTCCGCATGGAAATTCGAGCTGGCTGCTTAAGCATTTCCGACAGGATCATCAGTGGGATGCCCTGCGCCAACAATATGGCTTGAAGATCGGGCAGCCAGTGATCCTGTTTTTTGGCTTACTGGCACCAAGCAAAGGTATTCAGGATTTGGTCGAGGCGTTTGCTCTCGTTCGGCAATCGAAGGACGCTAAACTCTTGATTGCCGGCTACCCTACGAAGCACTTCGACATGGCTGAGTTGAGGCAAAAGATTGCAGACTTCGGTTTGACGGAGCATGTCGTTCTCGACACACGCTATATTCCATTGGAAGAAGTAGGAGCGTTAATGGGATTGGCGACCGTGGCGGTGTATCCTTATCGCAGCAGTACACAAAGCGGTGCCTTACAAGTTGCGTACACGTTTGGTCGTCCGGTTGTTGCGACAAATACAGGTGGCCTGCCAGAGGCTGTTGAACATGGGAGAAGCGGTTTTTTGGTCTCGGCAGAGTCCCCTTCAGAGCTGGCGCAGGGAATCTTAAAACTTGTGGGCAACCGCGAGCTGGCAAAGGTCATGGGGGAATATGCGCGGCATCTATCAGAGACGCGTTTTAGCTGGCGTTCGGTGGCGCGGCGGATTATTCCGGTGTATGAGGAACTCGTAAAAAGAGTCAACCTGACCGGTAGCGGTTAATCGGACTCAAGAGCATCGCATATTCTGCCAGTGAATGCTTGTGAGAGATGAAGATCCGGCGGATGGCATATGGATTCCGTTTCACTTCTCTCTGTGGGCTTGGACCATTTAGCAAGGTGAACGCGGTTCGAATGCCTGCATCAGCGACGACTTTTTCAACCTCCTCGTCCAAGTCCATAGCCTGACCGTTTGGGTAAGCGAACCCCAGTACGGTTTCCCCCAGTTCATCCTCGATCCGCGATCTTGACCCTGCTACTTCATTCCGGACTTGTTCCAACGCTATACGCGTCAGAATGGGATGGTGTATGGTGTGCGCGCCAAACTCGATTCCCCCTTTTTGCATTTCTCTGACTTGGTCCCAATTCATCATCAGTCCTCGAAAGAAGCCCGAGGGAATCGAAACTCCCAGTAATACAGGCAGGTTGTCCACATAAATTTGTTTCTCTACCTGCGGTAGAGTCTTCATCAACTCGATCCAGTCTTTGCTGACCTGTTCTCGTTGTTCTGAATTTGACCAATGCGCGATCCGCCCGTCCGGAAAGGTCAGGTGATCACTCTGTGTGTGAGCAAAGCAATACGCCGCCATATCCCAGTAGAACGGTGCGTCGGTGCCGATGTGCCCTGTCGTTAGGAAGATCAACGCTGGGAAATTCTGTTTCTGGAGAAGGGGGAAGGCGGATGTGTAATTATCGAGATAGCCATCATCAAACGTGATGAGTGCCGCATACGGTGGCAGGTCTTTATGACCGTCAAGCCACTCCACAACATCTTGCAGAGAGACGACATTGAACCATTTCGCAAGATAATCGAGCTGGCGATCGAAATCTTGGGGCGTTGCGCTGATGTTTGGCTTAAAGGAATCGAAACCTTCTTGATACGGGTCATCAATGCGGTGATAATTGACCACCGTCAGCGACTTTGCCCATATGCCGCGTCCCGCCCGAATCAGCCCCGTTTCGTAAGCGAAGTTAAGCATCTTGCGCTTGATAGAGGAACGTGACTGTGTTTCCGACTGATTGGAGTACATTTATTTTTCTCGCGCGTTGTGCCGGGAGAGAGCTTTTTCATACGCTGCCCAGGTCTCATTAACCTGGGAGTCCGGGTTGAACCGCTCTCGAACTCTTTGCTGCGCATTCCGCCCCAGCCTCTGTGCATATTCGCGATC
>DATFHE010000230.1:0-4689 GCA_035248745.1 Anaerolineales bacterium
TAAGAAGATCGATAGTGTGCCCGGCCTTGTATCTTGCAAGATCCAGTTATCTAGACAATAAGATTCGCTTGTGATAGATTAACTCCAGGGTTTCGACCGGGAAATTGCATGACCGAGGAGGGATGATTATGAATAAGAAAAGGCTGTCACTGGTTTCTGTATTGGTTCTCTTTACGCTGGCTGTTTTTCTGCCAGCCTCTGCTGCCCGCGCGGACAGCAACCCACCACAAAAAGAAAACTTCTCAAAATGGCCGGATTTCGGCGAGGATCAAATCTGGCGTTTTTACGCCATTAACGGGAACGGTTCGAATGTCTCTGTGAACGGCGTACTCCCCTTCGATAACTCAACGATCGAAATTACGCCAAACAAAGAACTTCGTTTCGGTCAGGTTTACGATAACGATTTTGACGCAGAGTATCCCTTCCAATACAACAATGTTTTCATGATCGGCTTCCAGGGTTATCGTCCAACAACCCAGAGAGATATCGTCTGGAGCTTCGATATGAAGCTGGATGCCAATACCTATGGAACTACTGGCTTTTTCATCGAACCAGAAGACACCTTTGCCGCCGATGGATCCGTGACTAAACCTTTTAATTTCTTTGGCGTAAGTTACTCGGGCGGACAAAACATCAACGCTGGGGTGAGCTGCAGCGATGTGGTTGACTTCGCGATTGTTTCACAAACCCCGATTGCCGATGTCGATACGTTTGCGTGGAACACATACGAGATTCGTTTTCACCTCGTAGATGCTGAAACCGTTCAGGCTACGATCTCTATAGACAGCACAGAAGTCTGCCAGAGCACTCGCGCAAATTATGGGAATACCGAGGTTCAAATCTGGCTGGACAACAACCAGGTTCTTTTCGACCCGACCAGTCCATTGGGCTACGTCCTTAGATTCGGCAATGAAGAGACACCGCAAACCGTATTGTTCGATAATATTCAAGTAAGGGCTAAGTCTGTTCAGTAAAGGCAAGTTCGCTCCTGAATCAACTCTAGAGACGGATGGTCTAACCCATCATAAAGAATAAAGTCCTGTAGCCTATTTTGACCTTAGAATAGACTAAACACAAAACACGTACCGACGTGAGAGCGCGTGTTTTGTGTTTAGAGTCTCACGCATTGATGGCATTAACAGTCTGCAGGGTTATCTTTCAAAATCAAAGAGTGCTGTTGTATAACAATAAGCAAGCATGCTCGTTTTGATATTTGTCCTCAGGATTATGAAGCCAGGAGTGAAATATCAGGGCGCGTGGATGCTCTACATTAATGAGATGATGCGCGAGTCGGCTGGCATTGACGTAGGCGGCCAGGCCCCCAAACCTGCTGAAGCACTAACAATGAAACACTTCAGAAAGGAAGGAAGACATGGACGAGTCAGGGCAATCGACTTGTGGCAAAGGGCTGGCGGAGAACTCCCTTCTCCCCGCAAGTCTTGGCAATCTTATTGAGTCTATGGCAGAAAACCTGGAAGTCCATACGAAGGCACTAGATCTGGAGGATCCAAACTCGCGCGCAGAACATGTTGCCTACAAAGGACTGATCAGCGAGCTTCAGCAAATCGCTTCCCAATTGGCAGCAACCGCCAATCAAATGGCTGGCTACCGAGACCTGCCCATGGGCAGGCACAATGAAAAAGAAATGAAGCACCCCAGGGTCCTGAAGACATTTGAAACGTTTGTAAAACAGAAACGTGCGCTTTTATCTCTCTTGGAACGCACAACGGAACAGGATGATAAATTATTAGAAATGATGCGTATTCACAGTCGATAAAATTTGAAGGATCTATAGACGAGAGGAAAACCATGAACGATAAATACATAGCGAAGGCAACCACGACTATTAATGCCCCGGTCACCAAAGTCTGGCAGGCGTTAGTCAACCCTGAAATCATCAAGCAATATCTATTCAATACCGAAGTCATTAGCGATTGGAAAGTCGGCAGCCCGATCCTGTACAAGGGCGAGTGGGAGGGGAAAGCCTTTGAAGACAAAGGAGAAATCCTTGAAATCGAGCCTGAAAAGATTTTGAAAAGTACTCACTGGTCACCCCTCTCAGGGGCTCCAGATCGTCCCGAAAACTACCATACAGTTGCCTACACGTTGTCGGCTCGCGGGGATAGTACGGAAGTGACAATCACACAAGATAACAATGCGACAGAACAGGAAAAAGCACATTCCGAGAAAAATTGGGAGACGGTACTTGCAGGGATGAAGAAATTGCTTGAGGGTTGAGATACGAGTTTCATACCGTTTCACAGGACATCGATAGTCTCTTGACCATTGGGCTCAAGTATTTGGTGGTAAGATTCCATTGATGAAACTCAACCTTGCTCTCGCACAGATTGCAACAAAGCTGGGGGATGTCGAATCAAATCTCGAAAAGCATCTCAACTACATCAAGCAAGCCAAAGAACAAAAGGCTGACCTTGTCGTTTTCCCTGAACTTTCCCTGACGGGGTATGTCGTACAGGATCTGGTCGCTACCGTCGCCCACAGACCCACGGAGGACGATCCCATCTTCAAGCATCTCCTCAAAGCAAGCCGGGATCTCGACCTTGTGGTCGGCTTTGTGGATGAAGACGACCGTCATCGTTTCTATATTGCCTCCACGTATCTTTCCGGTGGGCGCGTTCTTCACGTGCACCATAAGGTATATCTGCCCACCTACGGTCTGTTTGACGAGGGACGTTTTTTTGCCTGGGGCGATCGTGTTCGCGCCTTTGATACGCGCTTTGGACGCGCCGGATTGCTGATCTGCGAGGACTTCTGGCATGCTTCACCACCGTATCTACTCTGGCTGGATGGGGCGGATATTATGCTTTTTTCATCTGCCTCGCCGGGCCGTGGGCTGACCGACCGCGAGAAGCTGGAATCCGCCCGCTGGGTGGAGCGCGTGAGCAAGGCATATGCCAGTATGTTCACGTCCTTTGTGGTGCATTGCAACCGCGTAGGGTATGAAGATGGTTTGCACTTCTGGGGCGGCGCCACGGTCAATGACCCGAACGGAGAGTTGCTCGCCCAGGGTCCTTATTTCGAAGAAGCACTAACGCTTGTGGAACTGGATTTGAATCAATTGCGCCGGACGCGCGCCCGGCTGCCCTTACTGCGCGATGAGCGGACCAACCTAACGATGTCAGAATTACAAAGAATTTTGCAAAAATAAAATGATCGATCTTGTGATCAACACCGATGTTGCCCGGATGATCCTCACCGGCTTTATCAAAAGCGAAGTCACGCGCGTCGGCTATTCGCGGGCTGTGATCAACCTCTCAGGTGGACTCGACTCGGCTCTTTCCTGCGCGCTGGCTGCAGAAGCTCTTGGTCCTGAAAATGTGCTGGCTCTGCGTCTGCCATATCGAACCTCTTCGCCGGATTCTCTTGAGCATGCCCAGTTGATGATTGACCAGTTCAAGGTACAGAGTAAAACCATCGAGATCACGGATATGGTAGACCCTCTCATCGCCCAGGATCCCGAAATGTCGAAGACGCGTAAAGGTAACATTATGGCGCGTTCTCGCATGATCGTTTTATACGACCAGTCCGAAGTGTTCAAGGGGCTTCCGGTTGGCACCAGCAATAAGACAGAAATCCTTCTGGGATATTCAACGCTATGGGGCGACATGGCGGCTGCGATCAACCCGATCGGCGATCTCTATAAGACGCAGGTACGCCAGCTTTCGCGTGACTTGAATATCCCAGCTTCCATCATCGACAAACCCCCTTCCGCCGATTTGTGGGCAGGTCAGACCGATGAAAATGAGCTTGGGTTTACGTACGAGCAGGTAGATAAACTGCTGTTTTTGCTTGTCGATCAGCGCTATAGCGTGCAAGAGTGTATTGACGAAGGCTTTGATGCAGCCTTTGTGAACGCGGTCATGACACGGGTTCGTCTGTTTCAATTCAAGCGGATGATGCCTCCGATCGCAAAGGTAAGTAACCGCACCGTAGGATATGATTTCCTTTACCTAAGGGACTGGGGCACCTAGCCCGTATTCACAAAATCGAAAAGCAGAAGGCATGCCTTCTGCTTTATGCTGTAAGGACTCCACCTGATGCATATTCCACCCTCTTTAAAACATCGTCGTTTTTTTTATTTATGGGTTGGACAATTGCTTTCCATTGCAGGGACGCAAATGCAGATCTGGGCACTGTTCTGGCATATTCGTACAATCACGGATCAGCCCATTGCACTCGGCGGCGTGGGGTTGTCGCGCATCCTGCCGATTATCATTTTTTCATTGGTCGGCGGCGTCATCGCCGATTCCTTTGACCGCCGCAAGGTGATGTTTGTTACACAATCGGCTGCCGCGCTGGTGGCACTTGCGTTGGGTTTGCTGACCCAGTTTGGGCAGATCAACATCTGGCTGATTTACGCACTGACAGCCTTCCAGGCAATCGCGGTGGCGTTTGACAGTCCATCACGCCAGGCGCTTGTCCCAAACCTTGTTCCCGCGAAAGATCTGCCTAATGCTTTCAGTATGACATCGATCGCCTGGCAGGCGGGAGCGATCATTGGTCCTGCGCTTTCGGGAATCGTTATTGCATTTGGTGGGCAGGCAGCTGTCTATTACATAGACGCCATTTCCTATCTCGCTGTGATCGTTGCCTTGATTCTCATTGGTCCTGTCACACAGACAAAGACTGCTCGTATGACTGGCGTGAGTTTGAACTCGATTAAAGAGG
>DATFHE010000231.1:0-5818 GCA_035248745.1 Anaerolineales bacterium
GGAAGGGTTGGATCCTGCAGTCGATGCTTCTCTTCGTGCAGCGATCAAACAAATCGAACGTCTTGGCGCGGAGGCTGTGGAAGTCTCTTTGCCGCACACGCAATATGCCATCCCCGTCTATTACCTGATTCTGTTCGCAGAAGCCAGCTCCAACCTCGCCAAATATGACGGCGTCCGCTTCGGATTATCGGACCGAAGCGGCGACAGCCTGATGGATCTCTATCTCAGAACGCGCGAGAAAGGCTTCGGTACCGAGACCAAACGCCGCATCATGTTAGGGACGTTTGCTCTTTCCGCCGGATATTACGATGCCTACTACTTAAAAGCACAGAAAGTACGCACGCTGATCCGTCAGGATTTTGAAAAAACATTCGAACTCTGCGACGCGCTCATCACACCTGTAGCGCCGACGACTGCATTCCGCATTGGCGAGAAAATCACCAATCCGCTCGATATGTATTTGTCGGATGTGCACGTCGTCGCGGTCAATCTGGCGGGCATACCGGCACTGTCCGTGCCATGCGGCATGTCGAATGGACTTCCGATCGGGATGCAGGTCATGGGTCCGCATCTGTCAGAAGAGACCCTGCTGCGCATCGGTCACTTGTATCAAACGGAAACAGATTGGCACTTGAAGCACCCGCCGTGTTGGGATGACTAAAGATGAAGTACGAACCTGTCATTGGACTCGAAGTTCACGCTGAATTACTCACCAGTTCCAAAATGTTTTGCGGGTGTGAAGTTGTCGATTCGATCGCCGCAAAGCCGAACCTCTATATCTGTCCCGTCTGCACGGGGCAGCCGGGCGCGCTGCCGGTACTGAATAAGAAAGCCGTCGAGCTGGCAATCCGTGTGGGCGTGGCGCTCGGCTGCGAAATCCATATCGAAAGCATTTTTGCGCGCAAGAATTATTTCTACCCAGACCTGCCAAAGGGATATCAAATCTCACAATACGACCAGCCACTTGCCACGGACGGGAAGATTCAAATTGAAACGGAAGCGGGCATAAAGGACATCCGGATTCGCCGCGTTCACCTGGAGGAAGATACAGGGAAACTCTCACACGCAGACGGTCACTCCTTTATCGACTACAACCGCAGCGGGGTCCCATTACTGGAAATTGTGACAGAACCCGATCTGCGCTCGCCTGAGGAAGTGAAAGCATACGCCACAAAGCTTCATGCGATTTTGCGCTATCTCGATGTCAATTCCGGCAATATGGAAAAGGGCGTGATCCGCTTTGAGGCAAATGTCTCGGTCCGTGAGGCAGGCGACAATCAGTTGAATACGCGGACCGAGATCAAGAATCTTAACTCTTTCCGCGCGCTAACCCAAGGAACCGAATATGAGATTCGCCGCCAACGTGAGATCTACTTAAACGGCGGCACAGTAGAGCAGGAAACGCTGGGATTCAATGAAACGACAGGAGAAACCTATTCCCAGCGCGGCAAGGAAAGCGCGCACGATTACCGCTACTTCCCGGAGCCTGACTTGCCGCCGCTTATTTTAGAACGGAGTTGGATTGACGCCATCCATGCCTCTCTGCCCGAATTACCTGAGGCAAAGACGCGCCGCTTTATCGAACAGTATGAATTGAAGCCCCAGGAAGCACGCCTGTTGACGTCTGAAAAGACACTGGCAGATTACTTCGAGTCGGTGGTTGAGAAAGTAAAGAGTTCACCCAGAACCGTCAGTTCGTGGATGGGAGGCGAGTTTATGCGCAACATCAACGACCTCAACATGGACGTGACAAATATCCCTGTCCCTGCAGAAGACCTTGCGAAAGTGATCGATATGGTGACAGACAAGAAAATCAGCAGTAACTCCGGAAAAGTAGTGCTTAGTGAGTTGTTCAAGCACGGCGGCAAACCGGAAGAGATTGTCAAAGCAAAAAATCTTGCGCAGGTTTCAGATGAAGCGTTTATTCAGGAAACCATCACAAAGATTCTCAATGAGAATCCAAAAGAAGTGGAACAATACCTCGCCGGAAAAGAGGCTATCTTACAGTGGTTGATGGGGCAGGTCGCCCGCGCTACGAAAGGCAAGGCCGATCCTACAATCGCCCGCGAACTACTTATTCAAGATCTAAACAAGTTAAGACAAAAACAAAATGACTAGTATCAAATATAATAATCAAAACAATCTCTAGCGAGGAAATCATGGCTGAACACATCAGCGTTTCGCAAATTTCAAAATACGTCGGGCAGGAAGTTACGATCAAAGGCTGGGTCTATAACCGCACCGATAAGGGCAAGCTGGTCTTTTTACTCATCCGCGACGGGTCAGGGTTCATTCAGTGCGTTGCCTTCAAGGGTGATCTCGAACCGGAGGTCTTCGACCGCGTGATGCGTCTGCCGCAGGAGTCGTCAGTCATTATTACGGGTCCCGTGCGGGAAGACAAGCGCGCGCCGGGCATCCCGGGCGGATACGAGCTGGGGTTAAAGCAGATCGAAATCGTACAGGAAGCAGCGCTCGATTACCCGATGTCCCTCAAGGACCACGGCGTGGACTTTGCGCTCGACCACCGTCACCTGTGGATTCGCATGCAGAGCCAGTGGGCGATCCTGAAGGTGCGTGTACGGGTCATGTCGGCCGTGCGGGAATATCTGGATAGTCATGGATTCTTCAACCTCGACACCCCAATACTCACCCCCGCTGCGGCGGAAGGGACGACGACCCTCTTCGAAACTCCCTACTTTGACGAGGGCTTTGCCTACCTCGCTCAGACGGGACAGCTCTATAACGAAGCCAATATATTTTCCTTCGGAAAAGTCTACTGTTTCGGTCCTACTTTCCGTGCGGAAAAATCCAAGACGCGCCGCCATCTGACGGAGTTCTGGATGCTCGAACCGGAGATCGCCTTCTGCGACCTGGATGGCTTGATGGACGTTGAGGAAGGGCTTATCACGCACATTACCCAGACTGTGCTGCGCGATTGCGCGGCAGAACTGAAATTCCTGGGGCGGGATGTTTCCAAACTGGAAACTGTTCAAGCTCCTTTTCCACGCATGTCGTATGACGATGCGGCAAAGTATCTGATCGATCTGTATGAAAAAGAGACCGACCCCGAACGCAAGGAACTCCTTAAATTCGAATGGGGCATGGACTTCGGCGCGCCACATGAAGTGGAGCTCACTAAGTTAAATGATAAACCGTTGTTCGTTTACGGGTATCCGAGCGCGGTCAAAGCGTTTTATATGGAACCATGGCCCGGTCGCCCGGAGGTCTGCAAATCCGTGGACCTGCTTGCACCTGAGGGCTATGGCGAGATCTGCGGCGGCTCGGAGCGCATGTCTGACCACGATGCGCTGCTGGCACGAATTCACAAGGAAGGCTTGCCCGAAGAAACGTTCAAGTGGTATCTGGAACTGCGCAAATATGGTTCGGTCCCTCACTCTGGCTTCGGCATGGGCGTAGAGCGTGTCACCGCCTGGCTATGCGGCATTGAGCACATCCGCGAAGCGATCCCCTTCCCGAGGACGATCAAGAGGGTGTATCCGTAGAAGCAGACCGGTAGACAGGTATACAAGTAAAGCGTCTTCCAGGCTGTAGAGCCTGGAAGACGTTTGTTTCCCGTACAATTTCCTTAAGGAATGACTAATACCTGCCCTACGCTAATATTATTGATATTCTTGATATTATTGGCTGAGGCGATTGCGGGCACTGTTGTGCCAAATTTGATGGCGATAACCGTCAGGGTATCGCCAGGTTTGACAGTGTACGTCCGAGGTGTGGAGGAAGTGCCTTCCTCCGCTGGTATCGCGATCGCCACCGGGATAGCGAGTTGATCACCGGTCTTGAGCAACTGCGGATTGGCACTGACCAGTTCACGGACTGTGACACCATATTTGTTTGCAATCGTTTCAAATGAATCACCCGCTGCCACAGTATGCCTTTGTGGGGTTTGTGGCTTCTCAGTAGTGATTTGCGCGCCTGCAAATTTATATAGCTCCTCCAGTGTACCGTTGAATACGTTCAAATCCACATTGGCGTTAATACCGTTAATTCGCCCTTTTTCACTGTATTGCCAGAACGTCCATTTGAACCAGCCGCGCGGTAAAGAGGGCTCCATGCCCGGCACGTATTGGTTCGGGTACTGTGCAAGCCAGAGAGGATGGTCTTTTGCCCAGAATGGAGGTCCTCCATTTGATTCGGAGAGATAGTCCTGCAGAAAAAACTTTCCGGAATAGATGATCGGTTTTTTATCAAAGGCAGCTTCCACGCGCTCAAGCCAGGTCTTTACAGCTGGAATGATCTTGTCACGGCGCTGCCCATCATGGGTTTCGAGATCGAGCACGGGAGGCAATTCACCGTCATCATGGAATGATTTCACATAATCGATGAATGAGTCTGCTTGTTTTTTAGGATCTGCATTGCAGCGGAAGAAGTGATAGGCGCCGCGCAGCATGCCGGCGCTTTTCGCGCCAAACCAGTTGTCATCGAAGGTAGGATCCTTATAGGAAGTCGATTCGCTTGCCTTGATAAACACATAACGTTGTCCTGTTGCGCGCACTTTGGGCCAGTCAATCCCTGAATTCCAATAGGAAACATCGATACCTGGAACGGTCGCCATAAAATCTCCTTCTGTGTAGTTATTCTGGCTGCACAAACAAGAGTAGCATAAAACAAACATAAGCGCAATCTGAAAAATTCATATAACATTCTTATGAACCGCAGTACTTAAGTATTAATCTTTCTCTACCATTGCATGAACCTCTATGGTATAAGGAGTTATCCCTGCTGTGTTCGTGATGTTGCACCTTCCGTTTTGAGCCAACACGTACTTTTAGGGTCTCTAACTCCAAAAGAAATAACGCGATAGGCCTGAGCCAAGGCGGCGTTTCTGGGTCGGGACCCACCTGCGAAAGCAGGTTCAAAACTCCGCAGCACACGGCATTGGCGGGGAGTCGATTATGAAAGACCTGACACACGTGTCAGGTCTTATTGTTTAAGGGGATTGATGGATGGCAATCGCCGCACGCAATCCTGATTCGAATGCACCCTGTATCCAGGCGTGATAGAGAGAGGCATGTTCCCCGGCAAAATGGATGCGTCCCTCTGGCTTGATGATCTCATCATGGAGTAACGTCTGCTGACCGGGATCAAAGAGGGCAAACGCGCCTCCTGCAAACGGATCATCGTGCCACATGTGCGAGGCGCCCGTCTCGAATTCCTCGCGAATCTGCGGGTGAATCACCGCTACATTTTCAATGGCTTGTTCGATCCGTTCATGCGGCAACAGGGAGCCCCAGCGTTGGGCATCCTCAGACCAGGTGTAACTTGCCAGCAGGATGCCGCGTCCAGTCTCCTTGCCGTAATCGGTGTAATACAGGTTGCGGATCGCGAGATCGGTCACTGTACCCCCGCCATAGATACCGTCGTCTTCCTCCCAGAAGCGGCGGCGGGTTTGAAAGAATATCTTTGCCGAAGCATCATAGTGCAACTGACGGATCGCGCGTTGTTTGGGGCGTGAGAAAGGCTTAAGCACTTCTACATGCCGCAGGACGGGAAAGGGGACCGTGAGAATGGCATAGTCGCCGCGAGCTTCGAAACGGCCGACACGCGTCTGATAATGGATGACTACTTCGTCAGGAGTTTGATCGATGGCGATCATCCGCGCCCCATAACGGATGCGGTGTCCGAGGGCGGGAAGAACTGCGCAGGGAAGGTTGTCTGCTCCACCGGCGATCTGGCACATGTTTGTGTAATAATTTCCGCCGTCCTCGCGGAATAATTCCAGGAACGAAGAGTTCATCATGGCTTCCTGGTTGTTGAGCAAGCCGAACATCTCGATCATGCCTTCCGACCAGCCTTTCAG
>DATFHE010000232.1:0-6098 GCA_035248745.1 Anaerolineales bacterium
CCTGACAGGTATTTCCCAGCTCAAACGTGGGATCGTTGTTTCCACTGTACTCGTAATCGACCAGCCAGAGCGTTTCCCCATCATCGATATAATTCTCTGCAAGAAGATCGTTGTTGCAGGGAACGGTCGGCAACGGACGAACCGACATGGCTTCTTCGATGCGCGTCACCGTGGGCATCCGCTCCCGATATCCGTCCGGGATTTTTATATCCCGTTCCTCACACAACTTGAGATAATACTCCGTCAGGCGGAACATGTTGAAGTCCGAGTAAAAGCGCGGACCGGCATGGAGCTTCTTGATGGACTGTGCCATGCGGATCGGCATCCCCGGCTGGTTTAGCAGTTCTTTCGACATGGTCTTCCCATTCACGAACTCCAGCACCATCACGTCAAATTCCGGTAAATGGTAGAGAACCCGTGGGGCGACTCCCGCTTCAGTAGCGGCCCTGGAATTGTGGACTTCATTCTTACGATCGATGGCTAACAACTCCGTGCTATCACCGGGCACCCGGACAAAATACGGCGTTCTCTCCACCGTCACGCAGAAGTTGGAGTTTGTGAGACCACCGGAAAGAGGCTGAACCGAAATGTCTTTGCCTTCCCAGTCTTTGATTTTGGATACGGCTTCTTCAATGATGGACATCGTGCGCCTCCACGTATGTTATCGTGCCACTTCCTCGACTTCCTCATACCAGCGGACGCGCGTTCCCACCTTGTCGCGCATTTGCCACGCCAGAGACTTCGGCATGGCTTCAAATGTTTGCAGGATCTCAGACACACGCTTTAGGATCAAGCCTCGTTCTGATTCCGTTAAGTTCAACGTTTCCTCGCGAACGACCTCTTCCACCCGCTGCAAGCTGAGCGACGTGGTTTTGTACAGACCCCAGTCCTGACCGCATAATTTTGCGATGTAATCGAGGTTGACCTTACCATTGTCTGTATTGCCGGTCTCGTTGTAAAGTAGAAGAGCTGCAATATCGAGCGCGTCCTTACGATTGAGTTGCACGATCTGAGCTTTGGATAGGAGCATTTCAGCCAGGGGGACTGTAATCGGGTCGATTTCAAGCCGTCCATTCATCGGTAGCTTATGACACATTTCAAAGGTACCCACGAAAAGATCCACGTGCAGCTCGCTGTTGGGGTCCTGATAAATCTGGCGCTTCGAGCCATTGAGGAGGTTGAATTTACGGTTGGCTTCATATCCCATTTCCTGGAAGAACGGCTCGATCTGTTTGCGATTTCTCTCCGCCACAACAAAATCCAGATCGCGGTAATCACGCGTAAAGAATTTTTGAAAATCCCCACTTCTCACGCGGATTGCCAACCCGCCGATGGCGCGCAAGAGAATGGACTTCTCACGCGCTGCATTGATCAGCCGGTGCATTTCAGCAAAGACGTCAGGTAGAATGGACATGTAGTGTTTCTCAACTCACGGACGATCCATTTTAACCGCAAACCTGAGCAAATCGTGTTGAAGATTCGCAGAGGGCGCTCTGGCAACGGGAAGAACACTTTCAGAATCAAACAGGGACACGCACTGTATATGCCTGTCCCTGTTCATTCTTAATTTCGTTGCAGATTACTCCACCGGGATTTCCGCCTGCACCTTATCCAGGTTGATGCCTTCGTTCCTGCGGCGGGCTTTGAAGCCGTAATAGATCGCGGCAGCTGTCCCATAGCAGACCAACAGGAAAACGACCGAGTTCGTATTGGCGAGACTGATCCCATACAAACCGGCTGGAGCATAATCGGGATTGAGCCAGGGGTCAAAGAACCACTCGATCAGAAGAAACGCAAGGAAGCCGCCAAAAATCACACCGGCGATCGAGATGAGCGGTATGCCGCCAACTTTCATTTGAGCAATCGGCGACGCTTCGAATAAGGCCTTCTTCCTAAAGGGCAGGATGATCGCCGCAATCGCAGTACCGAAGTACATGATCGCGATCCCCTGCGTGGCAGCAAGTGTGATCGATCTAAAGCCAGCCACGTTATAGGCATACAAAGCAGAAACAAGCATGGCAGGCAAAACCATCAACAACATCGCATTGACGGGCGTGCCATTGTTGTTCAATTCGGCGGCTTTTTCCGGGAGTAAACGGTCGAACGCCGCCGCAAAAATCACGCGAGTGGAAGAAAGGAACAACGTCCCAGCCCAGCCGAACCACCAGGTGCTCATCAATAACAGGACAATGATTTGAACAAGGCGGTTGTCGGTCAGGAAGGTCGCCAGCATCGCCGGGTTCGGCCACACAGGCAGGGGCGGCGCCTGCGTCACATACCCCCAGGCGTAGTTCCACCACGCGCCGTTCGCCTGCATGTAGAAATCCCAGCCGATCGTTCTACTCACACCGAGGAAAAACAAAATGCCCAGCAGGGTTGTCACGATGAGTGCCGACGCCATCCCTGTAAAATTACGTTTATAATCCGTCGCTCCTCGCACCTCACCGTAGAGCGTTGCACCCCAGTTGGGCCACAGGTTGAAGAACACCAGATACGGGAGGGTAAGCAGGATCAAATAAAAAGAGCCACCGGTCAGCGGCGTAGACGCGAACGCCTCCTGGCCGGCGGTAACGGTGGAGTCGTATAAGTTACCCTGTGTGCCAAAGTATGAGGCGGAATTAGCGTCCAAACCAGCTCTAAATCTCTCAGGCGAGCCCGTGAACAACAGGACAATCACGATCAACAAACCTAGCATACCCGCGTAGAAGGAATATTTTTGGATTCGGGCATAGGTTTTCATGCCAAGGAAAATCACCATCGCCACAAAGCCGAGCGTGAGCAGGGAACAAACAAAAAGGGCAGTCCCCTGTCCTGCAAACCACACGGCGGCTTGCTGCATCCCAAAGGCGCCGAGCAAGGGTGTGATCACAATCTGCCGCAGCATATCTCCGTAGATCGGCGTCCACAACCACAGGGTGAACCACCAGCCCGTGATCGACAGGATAAAGCCGATGCTCCCTCCGAAGATGCGCGTCTGCCAGACGTAATCCCCTCCCGAGCGCGGCATGACGGCAATCAGCGAGGCATAGACGATCACTTCAAAGATGATGAATATCGCGCTGACGATCAACGCCGGGATCATCCCGCCGCCAAAATAGTACATCTGGCTGAAGCTGTAGAATCCCAGGGTCACGAGGTTGATCGAAAAGAACGCGTAGATGAACGCGTCGAAGACCGACCAGGATCGCACCATGCCGGTCGCTTTTCGTACGAACAAGTTGCTCATAGTCTCTTCTCCTTTAGGCATTTGGGTTGCAGTGAAAGTACCAAAGTTCTTAACACTGAAAAAGCGGGAGAGTTATCCTGAAGTGAGCACGTAATTTTCGATCTTGTTTTTCCCTAACTTCACAATCGCCCCCAGTAGTGTCCCCTGTTCATACATGGAGCCGGGATTGATGCAGAGCGTCTTCCCGATCCGTGTCGTCCCGCGCCCTTCGTGGATGTGCCCATGCAAGCCGAGCAGCGGCTGGTGGGTCTGGATCGCCTCACGCAGGGCAGTCGAGCCCACCGGCTGAAGCGATTGCCCGGCGAGGACAGGTCGCAGGTCCTTATCCAGTTCCGGCGCATCATCGAGACCCGACCGATACGGAGGCACATGGATATTGAAGACCGCGTTATGCGGGTCTTTGAGCTGGCAGATCATCGCTTCATACCGGACCTTGAGCTTATCTTCGCCTTCTTCGCGATGGGTATCCCAGGGTGTGCGGTTCGACCAGCCCGAGGCGATCATCTCATGGTTTCCGTCAAGAGGGGTCACCTGCCCCTCCGCCAGGATCACGCGTCGCGACGAACGAATGATCGCGTCTACCTCATCCATATCGTCGTTGCCGGGGCAGCAATAGACTTTCATGTCCGTGCCATCCAGCTTTTTGTCGGCGAGGTCCATCCACTGCTGGACGACTTTGAGGACTTCCTGTAAAAAGATCTGGTGAACTTTCTCCGGATCCCTTTCCAGCTCGGCGATCTCATCCGGATTCGTCAGATAGGGATAGTACCCGCGGCTGCGGACGCGTTTCGTCATGTCCTGCAGTTCGTCATCATTTTTGATCTCAAACAATTGTTCCAACAGTGTGACGCGGTAATTCCTCCCGCCCTGATGGATGAAAGGCACCACGGCTTTGCCCGTCATGTCGCCGCCGAGGATCAGCACATCGGCCTCGTAAAATTTTCCTGCATTGAGAAACTTGCTCCAGCAAATATCCGACCCGTGGATGTCTGTTGCAAAGAAGAGTTTGGTCATCGCAACGTCCTTGTCCTGCAGAGCGGGATAGCGCCTGCAGCGCTTGTAGAGTGAAGGGGAACAAAGTTCCGCTCATTATACACGTCAAAGACTCAAACGACTGCCATAGCCGCGCCCGGCTGGAGCAGCAGATCCTACTCCAACGCTGGATGATACAATTTGTGGATAGCTCTGTTCGAGGGAAAACGGGAGAGAATGCAAATGACAGGACTTGCATCTGAAAAACTGGGCATCCGAGAAGGGGCACGCGCAATCCTGGTGAACGCGCCAAGGGCAAAGTGTATAAGAATAGTTATGGAAAGTTAAAACCTTAAGACTTGCACTTGTCCATAAATCGTGAGGAGACAAAAAGTTTCAGATGGACTTAAAGCGACGACTTCAACAAGATCTGCAGGAAGCCATGCGCACACAGGATCAGCAGCGCATACAGGCGATTCGTTCGTTGATGGCGGCACTGGAGCGCGCGCAGGAGGAAAAGGGAAAAGAGGCGTTTGATGCGTCACAGTCTGAGGGAGAGGAGATCCCACCGGACCGAGAGCAGACCCTGAGCGATCAGACAACACAAGATGTCATTCGCAATGAAATCGAACGGCGTCGCGAAGCGGCTCAGGTGTTTGACGACGGGGGACAAACACAGCGAGCGGAAATGGAAAAGGCGGAGATCGCTATCCTTGATGAATATCTGAAAACGGTATAGGAGCCTCGCAACGACCGAGAGGGCTTAGGGATCTTCTATCCTGCGAGACCCTGTCATAGATTGCAGAAACTGCATGCCAGACAAAATCTGGTTGAGTCTCTCCTGAGATAGGGAGCCAATGTATGCCCCCAGCTGTCTTTTATCCACAGACGACACCTGCGATACGATAACCACGCTCTGGCTGGGTACGTTCGCCTCCCCTGCGTCCAGCAGGACATTTCCGGGTGCGGATGCCCGTTTCAGGTTCGTGCTCAAAGCGCAGACAACCACCGTATTCACACGGCTGTGATTAATAACGTTCTCCTGAATGACGACGTGAGGATGGGTATATTCGGTTTCCTCTACGGGCACCCAGTAGACATCGCCCTGGTTGACCGTCTTTGGAGGTTGATTGACTGGTATCGTCACCGGTGCTTCTGGAGTGGACTCTTCAGTCGCCAAATCCATAAGATCGCTTTGAAAAATGTCGAGCTGCCGCTGCAGGGGCAAAATGAAATAAACTCCACGCGAGTCCTCTCCTCGAATAATGGGGTGAACCCCATAGCCTAAGGACAGCTTGAGCTGATGGTTCGCGGAATTATCTCCACTGCTATGCGATCGAATTTGATAACAACCCAGGTCTTGCGCCCGCTGCCGGAGGGCCTCCTGAAGGCTTCGCCCAATGCCCTGATGCCGTTGCGCGGGAAGGACTCCGAACGCAATGACTTTTGCCTCCCGAAGATTTTCACCTCTCCAATGAACAGGTGGGCAATCCATATCCGGACCAATTTCCTGAACTACGAAACGCAGGAAGCCCAGGATCTCCAAATCATGTTGCGCGACCAAAACATGAGAGCTGTGATGCCACTCAGCCGTGAAGTTCAGCCAGTCCATTTGGTTGAGTTCAGTCACGAGTGCCAGTAATTCCGTCCAGCGCGCGTGATCGGGGCGCCATTCTTCAATCGTTATCTCTTCAGGTTTGTTCAATATACTTCCTAGGCATCAATTGATTCTTCTCGCAGAATTTCGGTCAAGGCGGGGCGGTCCCTGTGTAATCCGGGTACGGACCCCTCCGATTCCACCACGGCGATAGGGTGTGGCAGCGATACTTTCCAGCCACCAGGTTGCTCCGGCATCCATGAACGGCGAGACAATTCGCGCCGCCTTTTCCTTGTCATTTCC
>DATFHE010000233.1:0-4246 GCA_035248745.1 Anaerolineales bacterium
TTAGAGAATAGAGACTAGAGATCAGATTCTAGTTTCTTGCAAAGGAGAGATGTATGAAAGATGCAGTCATTGTTTCTGCTGTTAGAACCCCGGTCGGCAAAGCGAAACGTGGAGGACTTGCTACGGTCCGTCCGGACGAGATGGCGGCGAGCGTGATCGAAGAGTTGCTTAGGCGGACGCCACACCTCGACCCTGCCCAAATCGAAGATGTGGTGATTGGTTGCGCATTCCCCGAAGGCGAGCAGGGACTGAATATGGCGCGCATGATCGCGCTGCGGGCAGGTCTGCCTGGTTCCGTTCCTGCAGAAACCATCAACCGCTATTGTGCCTCGGGCGTGCAGTCTATCGCGCATGTGGCGTATGCGGTCCAGTCCGGTCAGATTGAGACAGGTATCGCCGGCGGCGCCGAGTCGATGACGATGGTGCCGATGGCAGGCTATAAGTTTTCACCGAATCCGCACTTTGCCCAGGATTTGCCACACTATTACACCAATATGGGACTCACGGCAGAAAATGTCTCAGAAAAGTATGGCATCTCTCGTGAAGATCAGGATGAATTCTCATTGAAGAGTCACCAGAAAGCTGCGCAGGCTGTAAAATCCGGACTCTTTGATCCCGAATTGGTTTCGATAGACGTACAGGTCACGGAGTTGGATGACAGCGAAACCCCCGTGAGGAAAAACTTCACAGTGAAGCATGATGAAGGTCCGCGCGCGGACACCAACCTGAACGCCCTTGCCAAACTCAAGCCAGCCTTCAAAGAAGGCGGTACCATCACGGCGGGCAACTCGTCTCAAATGTCGGACGGCGCGGCAGCCGTAATGCTGATGTCTGCAGAGCGCGCGGCGCAGCTGGGGCTAACGCCACTGGCGCGGTTTATCTCGTTCGCTGCGGGAGGTGTCCCGCCAGAACTGATGGGAATTGGTCCGATTGTTGCCGTCCCTAAAGCCTTGAAACTGGCAGGTCTGACGTTGAACGATATCGACCTGGTAGAGTTGAACGAAGCATTCGCCGCGCAGTCGCTGGCTGTCATCCGTACGCTGGAATTGGATGAGAGCAAAGTCAATGTTAATGGCGGTGCGATCGCTCTCGGGCATCCGCTTGGCTGCACCGGAACGAAGCTCACGACGCAGTTAATTTATGAGATGGGTCGCCGCAAGTCAAAGTACGGCATGGTGACTATGTGCGTGGGCGGTGGTATGGGCGCCGCAGCAATCTTTGAGAATTTACAAAATTAGTCCCGTCAGGGGTGGCTGCCCACTCCGGCGACGGAATAAAAATTAAGGAGACAAAAGACATGCCTCTCACAGTAGCAGAACTGATGGAAAAAATGCCCGGCGCCTTCCTCCCGGAAAAAGCTCAGGGTGTGGACGCTGTCATTCAATTTAAGTTTACCGGCGCCGAAGCCGGGGAATGGAATGCCACCATCAAAGATGGCAAAGTGGATGTGGCGCGCGGCACACATCCTTCCCCAAAAATGACCCTCACCGCAGATTCTTCCGACTACGTCAAAATCTTTACAGGCGAGCTGGATGGAATGCAAGCCTTTATGCAGGGCAAGATCAAGCTGGCAGGTGATCTGAACCTGGCTATGAAACTCATGCAGATGTTCAAGATCAGGTAAGTATTACGGTATGTTCAGCACAGGTTTCAAGCTTTCGATTAACCGTTCAGTTCTCACCTTTCGTCCCTGCTCGTTGAGATGATACGGGGTGTCATAGAAATAATCATCGGGCAGGCAGAGATGATCCAATTCGGTGAGAAGAGGAATAGCGGTTCTGTTTTTCAATCGAGAGAAGAAGTTTCTGATATTTTTCATGCCCGTCAAGTCACAATTCGTTTGCCGGTGCGCCTGTGCTTCATAAAATACTTTTGCACCTTTTGACAGTGCAATTTCGTTGAAGGATTTCAAAAACCTGTAGGCATCTTCCATGCTGTTTACCGGATAGATGGAATTATCGATTTCAAAATATCTATTTCCATTTTCACCGAGGTGCCCAATAAAATCACCATATGCGTTGAACTGGTCGCCGGTATAAAACCCACGAGTGAGGTCCAATGACGGGCCGTTTAAGTAATTCTGGATCTGGCGATTCACTTTTCGCTGCAGCATAATCGTGTAGAGACCGGGCATCTGCGGAATTGGATCCTGAAGATCCCAAATCCTTGCGGGGGATATTTCAACCCAATCTGCCAGATACTGGGGTTGTCCATAGAACGCTGTTTTATCGGTAAAGTTGTAGTACTCAAGACTGATGATAATGATGTCACCTGGTTGCATGTATCTCTTGATTTCCATTAAGGGTGCAACACCGAGTCCGACGTGTAGACCATCGTTGATTACGGAAATCCTCAGTTTCCGTTCCATGAGTTCACTGTCTATTCCAAAAGCAATATTCGATCCTCCAAAAAGGATCAGGCGCGGGGCGGGGACCATTGCAAGGAGGTTGGCTTTCAGCAGACTGGCCTGATATAAATGCTTCTTATCTGGTTTGATCGTTACAAAAATTAGCCCGATCATCAGGCACACCAAAAGCAACACTTGAAAAGCCCGATAGATCAGTTTTGATACGTCGCTCATGAGAAAATCTCAGGGTTGAATAACTTGAAATGCCGTCGATACCCGGACGGAAAATGATACCTGTTTGAATCAAGAGTAGAAAATAGCCTCACAAAGAGGGTTTGCTTCTTACAACACTTCACATGAAGAGAGAGATCACAGAACCGATCGCGTAGGTTATGAGGCAGGCAGAGAGTACGGCAAAAAGAGTCGTCAGGATTCCGGCCGTTCGCGAGCGTAACCAGCCTGCCATTCCAATACCGCCTACAAAGACATAGATCGCGCCAAACATGATCAGCAACGCGCCCACATTTAAATTGTCAAGCTCGCCGGGAATTCGATTTAACTCAGCCGCAGCCGCTAATGACAAGACCGCTACGATAAGGGAATACAGGAACATGACCGATGCAGCGGAAAAGACCACAATTCCGGCTGTTGCCAACTTTCCGCTGCTGGAGGTAAGAAGTTGGATGACGGCTGCCAGAGAGAAGCCAGCCATAATGCCTGCAAGTCCGGCTAACGCAGCCGCTTCTGCCAGGTAATTCTCAATCGTCATTTTGCAATTGCTCCTCTGCCAGGCTTATGTCGAAGTATTGTTGTAGCAGCCTCTTATATTCGGTTGAATCGGCAATCGGCTGCTCCGTGCGCTGACCGTCTTTTGTGAGGATCAGCCGCCCGTCTTGCAGGGAAACACGCCCATCGGGGGTTGCCCGGCTGATAATACTTCCGCGCGTAAAGCTCGACTTAGGGGAAGTTTGATGGTACATACAGGCCAGCTCATAATCCCCGGGAAATGTGTGTGGCTGAAGATCGAAGAAATACTGCCGCTCCCATGTTCCATCATAATTCTTTTGCCAGGTGACAAATCCATCAGGCAGCTGTTCCAGGCGATAAGCACGCAAGCCCTGAACCTGCTCGCTGCGTTCCTCAAAATTCAGTGGCGTATGGAACGAGTCGCCAAAGCCGACATCCGCCAGCCAGCGTCCGGGTTGGCCTGGGATTTGCACCAGCAGCGCCAGATGGTCAAAATCGATGCCGAGCCGCCCCTCGCGATTGTAGACTCGTGCATTAAGATACGTGACGTCGAAACCCAGCTCCTGCAAAAGCCATGCAAATAGACCGTTCAGTTCATAGCAAAATCCGCCTCGCTTCTGGACGACAATCTTATCCCATAACGCCTCCTCGGTTAGAAGGATCGGGAGCTTCTGTACAATATTCAGATTCTCGAATGGCACGCGGAGCATATGGGCGCCATGTAACCCCTGCAAGGTTTGAGCGTCTGGTTTTATATCTCCGTTGTACCCAATGCGGTCCAGATACATGAACTGATCCATTCTTTGATTATAACTTGCGGCACCTGGATGGTTTGTTATGCAAGATAGCAGTAAAATGCACACAACAATGCATTTCCAGCAGGGT
Organism: Anaerolineales bacterium; assembly: GCA_035248745.1. Taxonomy (GTDB): domain Bacteria; phylum Chloroflexota; class Anaerolineae; order Anaerolineales; family Villigracilaceae; genus Defluviilinea. The sequence goes on from DATFHE010000233.1 coordinate 3,980, forward strand.
TGAATGCAAGGATGAAACGGAAGTTTTAGGCGGAGGGAGTGACCTATGATTAAAAATCTAACTGATATGCACGCCATTCAGGGTCAATTCAAGAATGTCAATGCTTTATTGATGAATGTGGTGGATAGCCTTTCACGCTCGGGCAACCCAATCGTTTCCACCGCGATCCAGGATATTACACGGATTTCGCAATCCTTGTTGATGCTGGAGCAGAGTGTAGGCGATCAACTTAAATTGAAGCAGAGCCAACTGCGGGCGCTGATGAGC
>DATFHE010000234.1:0-6547 GCA_035248745.1 Anaerolineales bacterium
AAAGCTGAAAGTGAAGAACTAAAACAAATGGCTGGGATGAAAATCCCAGCCATTTGTTTGTGTAGGGTAGCCTGACTGCTTCTTATTCCCAGGACCAGAACGCCAGATACCCCTGCGCCAGTATTCTCGGCTCCAGGTTACCGGAGGCGGCAACCACAGCGATCCCAGGACCGGATTGACTCAAGAAAGACAGGACAAGGTTGTTATTGTCCGGTGACCAGATCGTCGCGGATTGGTGGTACTGGTCGAAATAGGGGAGGACATTCAAAAACTGCTGAGTCGGGCGATACGTGAACAGCTCCCGGCTTTCGCCGCTGGTCACGTCCAGCACATGCAAATTGAGGACATATTGTGGAGCTGCCTGCGCAGAGCCAGATTCTCCCGAGCCTTCTGCCTGGGACTGAAGCAGGATGAAGTAGGCGATTTCTTCGCCGCTTGGCGACCAGAAGAATGCAACGACGTTTTCCTCCCTAACAATTTCTTCAGAGGTCTCCATGTCGACGATATGCAGTGGTCCAATCGTGCCAGCCTCGAGCGCCTGCTCACCGTCAATGTAGGCGAAACGAGTGCCATCACTGGACCAGGCGAAGGCAGTCTTTTCTGTGAACGTGCCAATTGTCTCCGGGTTCTCACCAGCGGGGTCTGTAACGATGATCTCATTCTTGTCGTCTTCCGCGCGCGCCAGGGCGATGTGGCTGCCATCCGGAGACCAGGCTGGTGCCTGAAAAGGGCCTGGTGTGGAGTCCAGTCCGTATTCCGTTACGGTTGTCGTTTCCGAGTCTATGTTGAGGAATGCAAGATGCTGAGGCGAAGAGGCTGTCGCGCCTCCGGCATGGACGATCATGACGTTACCATCCGGCGCCCACGACCAGTAATACGGCGAGCCCGTATCCAGGATCGTCCGTTCGCCGCCCGCAGACGGCACGCTCTGCAGGATCAAGTTCTGCCCAGAAACAGTACTGGAGATGAAGCTTAAGTTAGCATTATCTGGCGACCAGTTCAAATAAACAGGATGCTCACTCTCGCTCGCGTACACCTCCGTCAAAGAATCATCGTCCATATCGGCGACTATAAGTTTCGATCTGGCTTGCTCCCCCTCTGCGCTGACGCCCATAAACGCCAACTTCCTGCCATCCCGTGACCAGGTGGGATATTGATAATAAAGGACCGGGTCGCCCTGGTTTTCCGGAATCATTGCATCCTCGGTGATCTGCTTGGGATTCCCGCCGCCCTGATCCGAAACGTACATGTTGCCATCCACACCCATATACGAGATCAACCCTGATTTGCGCTCCAACGTGGAAAGCAACGGACTTTGCGGCACCTGCATGTCTCGAGGGAGACAGGAAGCGACTAGAAATGCACTCACAATAAAGGTCACGGCATTTTTCATTGTTGACCATCCAGATGTTCAATGGCTTGCTCGAGCACGGGATCATCGTTCGGCTGAATCTCGTCCCAGCCTGTTTCCACAAGGATTTCCGGGACAACCCCCTGTGTCCCAATGTCCTCGCCATTCGGCAGCAGGAAGGAAGTCGTTTCAATGAATAGTTCGGAGCCATCTGGCAGATAATAGGACGTGGCTCCTTCAATAGAGCCTGGCGTCTTTTCGCCAATCACGGTTGCTCGTTTTTGCGCTTGCAGGCTGGCAGCCAGGATCTCAGGTGTGCCGTTGGTGTTTCGCCCCACCAGGACAGCCAACGGGACTTCCTGCGAACCGAAAACATCCTGTCCTTCCACCCGGATCAATTGCTTGTCATTGCGGTTATAAAACTCGCCCATCGGTCCATTAAAAAACATTGTGTAGACGGCTTCGAGCGGCCAGCCGCCTGTAGAGCTGGCGATGCGCAGGTCGAGGATCAACCCCTCCAGACTTCGATTGGTAGTGAGTGCCTGCAGAGCTTTCAGCACATCTTCATCCAGCGTGGCGTAGCCGACGGGAGGAAACAGAAGATAACCATAATTTGTTCCGGTCAGAGTGCCAGCTTCGAGCCGGCCCGTGCTATTCAGCTTGCCGCGTTTCACTTCCACCGAGTGGACCGTTTCTCCGGGGCTTTGAATGCTAAGTGTCACCGAACTGCCTGCTGGTCCACGGACCCGGTCCACGGCGGCAATGCCCTCCTCCAGCAGAATGGGGCTGCCGTCAATTTCAAAAATGCTATCGTGGGCTTTCAAGCCCGCCTGTTCTGCCGGCGACCCTTCGATCACATCCAGTAAGACGATATGAGGTTTCGGTTCTTCTAGGAAGCCGACAAAGGCGCCGATACCTTCGTAGGACGATGTGTCTGCCACATCGGCTTCGATGCGTTCCGCGCGGGATTGGTACGTCAGACTTCCCTCAGGAAGCTCAGCCTCCAGTTCCTCGATCAATTCGCTGAATTCTTCAGGCGTCATCCCTGCCTGGACGCGCTGTAAATATTGATCGTGCAGGGTTTCCCAATTGACATCTACACTTTCAAAGTAGATGTAATTTTCCTGGAGATGTTTCCAAAGAGTTTCAAAGGTTGCGGCTTGTTGTTCCTGGAGCGACGTTTGTGGACCAAAGTCACCGCTGGCAGGTTCTTCCTCCAGCGGGATCAGCCCGATACAGGCGGAGAGAAATAAACTCAAGACGAGGATGGAAAATGGGAGCAACTTTGTTTTTCTGTTCATCTCTTGCCTCTTTCAAAAATAGACTGACAACAAAATACAAGCATGACCGATGCCCCGCTGAATTTGTAGACTTCGTTTTCGCCCATATCCTTACGGATGTGTCCTTACGGACGTACATGCATTGTAATACTTCAATATTAAAAAACGATTATGCTTTACGGATATTTCGGGGGTTCAGGACCGAAATGAGCCTTGTTCCTTTTCCCAGTGCGGCGGCGGATTCCTCGTCAAGTTCCACCCAGTAGAAGCTGCGGTGTTCCGTGTACGGATCGATACGTACAACTTTGCCGTCAAACCAGCCATCATTTCCCCAAACTCTGGTATTCAGAAAGATCTGAACCCGGTCCCCGATCTGGATGTCGTCTGCCATTCTCCCCTCACTTGCGCCGATTCACCCAGAACATAAGACCAAGTGCAATTGCGATCATGACCCCACCGTTGATCGCCCACTGCGGGTCGCCGGTCATATAACTGCCTGGCAAAACGTTGATGCCCTGCAGAAAGAATATCCCACCAGAGAGGATCAGAAGGACGCTGAGGACGTTTAAGAATAGTTTCATTTCATCTCCGAAAAAGTTTGCGTGATTATACACGTTGACGCTTTCAGGCTGATGCTGGCGTCTACCTTTGGCTCTCTGAGCCGGGTTATGGTATACTAGAACACCCGTTCACCTTTTTACCCCTATAGATAAACTCATGGATTTCAAACTACAAGCACCCTTTATACCGATGGGCGACCAGCCTGAAGCGATTCGTGGACTCGTAGAAGGAGTCCGCGCTGGGAAAGAGCACCAGGTCCTGCTCGGCGCAACCGGTACCGGGAAGACGTTTACGATGGCTTCGGTCATCCAGGAGCTGCAAAAGCCGGCGCTCGTCATGGCGCACAACAAGACCCTCGCCGCGCAGCTCTATGCCGAGTTCAAAGAGTTCTTTCCAGAGAACGCGGTCTCGTATTTCGTCTCCTACTACGATTATTATCAGCCGGAAGCGTATGTCCCGCGCCATGATCTTTACATCGAAAAAGAAACAGAGATCAACGAAGAGATCGAGCGTCTGCGGCTGGCGGCAACTACCGCCCTGATCTCACGGCGGGATGTGATCATCGTCGCCTCGGTTTCCTGTATCTATGGTCTGGGCTCACCGGAAGAATTCGGCAAAGGGACCGTCAGACTTAAGGTGGGGGAACTCTACCGGCGGAACGCGCTGCTGCGGCAGTTGATCGAGTCGCAGTACCAGCGCAACGATATGGAGCTACGCCCCGGAACATTCCGCGTGCGCGGCGATACGCTGGAAATTATCCCGGCGTATGAGGATAAACGAGGATACCGAATCACGTTCTTCGGCGACGAAATCGAGCGTATCATGCAATTCAGCCCCCTGACAGGTGAAATCTTCGACGAGCCTGAAGAAGTGCCGATCTACCCCGCCAAACAGTACCTTACCGACGCGGACCGCTTGAAGGACGCCATCCGCAATATCGAAGCGGAACTCGAGGAGCGCCTGGCGTTCTTTAAGGAACAGGGAAAGCATCTGGAAGCGCAGCGGGTCGAACAGAGAACGCGCTACGATCTGGAGATGCTCAAAGAGGTCGGGTATTGCTCGGGTATCGAGAACTACTCGCGTCATCTGGACGGACGTGCCCCCGGCACGCACCCGTGGACGATGATTGACTTTCTGCCCAGTGATTACTTGCTCATCATCGACGAAAGCCACATGACCATCCCGCAGATCCGCGGCATGTACAACGGCGACCGGGCGCGCAAGGAAACACTCATTGAGTATGGATTCCGTTTGCCAAGCGCCATTGATAACCGTCCGCTCAAGTTCGATGAATTCGAGCAGGTGATGGGTCACACCATCTACACCTCCGCGACGCCTGGACCGTACGAGATGGCGAAAGCGGACCAGGTGGTGGAACAGATCATCCGCCCGACCGGGCTCATCGACCCGGAAGTGGAAGTGCGCCCCACTGCCGGACAGGTGGATAACCTGATCGGCGAGATCCGCGAACGCGTGGAGAGAGGTGACCGTGTGCTGGTCACCACGCTCACAAAGCGGATGTCTGAGGACTTGTCTGAATACTTGCAGGAACTCGGGATGAAGGTCCATTATCTGCATTCGGAAGTGGAGACTCTCGAGCGCATTGGCATCCTGCGCGACCTGCGCCTGGGTGTGTTCGATGTGCTGGTGGGTATTAACCTGTTGCGTGAAGGGCTCGACCTGCCAGAAGTGTCTCTCGTTGCCATCCTCGATGCGGACAAGGAAGGGTTCCTGCGCTCGGGCACAGCGCTGATCCAGACAATCGGGCGCGCCGCGCGTCACGTCAGCGGACGCGTGATCATGTACGCCGACCGTATTACCGACTCGATGAAGTTCGCGATCGACGAGACGAACCGCCGCCGCGCCAAGCAAAAGAAATACAACGAAGAGCATGGCATCATCCCGGTCAGCATCCACAAGGCGATCCATGACCTGACCGAGGAATTTTCGGAAAAGGCGGTCAGCGAAATGCGTGGGGAATACAAGACAAAAAGCGTGATGGACATGCCGCGTAACGAGATTCAGAAGATCATCCAGGAAATGGAAAAGCAGATGAAGGATGCGGCAAAGAACCTCGAGTTTGAGAAAGCTGCCGCCCTGCGCGATGAGATGTATCAATTGAAGAACCTGCTCGCGGAAGATGAAAAGTTGAAGCCGTGGGAGAGGATTAAGTTGTTGATGGGGGAGGAGTGAAACCCTGAAAGCTAGAGATTAGAGACTGACCTGCGCGCATAAGAAGTAATTGGTAAATAGTAATGAAAAGAACAGCGGACATGAGAAAGATGTTCCGCTGTTTTGGATTTTACGAAAGTCTCTATTCTGTTTGAGTTATAGCCTGTATGTGAACATTACTGAGTCGGGTAAGGTCTCTTCTCCACCGACAGATTTATACATTGCCATGGCTGCCATGTTAGCGCGGTCAGTAAGCACCCAGGCTTCGCTGCAGCCGGATTGCTTTGCTTCTCTTATTATGGCTTGCATGAGGGCTTTCCCAACCCCTTGGCGCTGGTGGGTCGGAGCGACTCCGATCTCGTTGATCCAAAGCTCGGGTGCAGGTTTGTCCGGGTGCACGTAGATCACCGCGCTGACAAACCCCACGACAACGTTGTTATCCAACGCGACCACGAGACGGTGACGCGGGTCGGCAAGAAATTCCTGCGCAGACGACTCTACAATTGGATCGTCGAAGACATCCTCAGCCACGTGGTTGAGAAGAGAGAAGTCAGAGGGACGAAGAAGTTCGAAAGTAATCATAAGAGGACAGTGGTGAATAACATTTGTTAAACTGTTCGATATTTTGGCACAGAGACGCCGTCCAGAACAGCGGCGACCGTTTCATCCAATTGCTCGCCTTGGAACCTGGTGGGTCCATTCCTTAAATCAAATGGAACTGCCTGATAGTGTGCCTGGATTTCTTTGAATGGCAAGGTCAAGATCGCATTCGCTTTTTCAGTTCCGCCGTTCTGCGCGAGCTTGTAAAGGCTCTCTGTAGAGAAGGTTCCACTGTTTTCAAGCATAACAGACGTTAGAGAAGGGTCGAGGATACGAGCTTCGAAGATTCGATATACTCTGGTCGTCGGATAGCCTCGAGCGTGGATGTTTTGCGTAGGAGATGGCTGATCTTCCACAATGGTTCCGATTGCCTGGTAGCTATATTGAGCTGGCTTCAAGTCTATTCCCATCGCATCCGCAAATTCTTCTCTCAATTCCCGTGCTGGGTCCGATTCCAGCACGGAACCGTTAAGGTGAGCGAAATGTTTCAGGCAAAACGCTTGAATTGTTTCCCAGTCCGCGGGTCGTATAAAGATGCGAAAGTCCTGTTCGGCACGGGACTCCTCGCTGTCGAAGTGAAAAT
>DATFHE010000235.1:0-7238 GCA_035248745.1 Anaerolineales bacterium
GGCGCCGCAGCCGGTCGATGCAGTAATGAGCGCCGATCGAAAGCAGCCAGGTGGCAAACGACCGACTCCGGTCATAGCGATGCAGATTTTGATAGGCCCGCAGGAAGGTTTCCTGCGCGGCATCCTCGGCGGCTTCGGGCTCGCCTAACATGCGGTAACACAAATTGTAGACGTGCGTCTGATGTTCCTCAACAAGCTTCGTAAACGCTTCGTCATTGCCTTGCTGTGCCTGGAGGACCCAGGCAAGTTCATCGTTCACTCTCGCTCCTTGTACTTTCTCTACGCAGAATCGAGAAAAAAGTTGCGACCACCCAGGCTGACCATAAAAAAGAGAACTTCAGGGTTTCTAAGCCCTTTTTCCGACCCCTTGGTGACCCCATAATTTCAGATGTCTCCATTACTCCTCAACCACATCTATATCCTGTTGTGTGAGTATTTCTCTCTGGCTTAACTCCTCCAGGATTCGCAGCAACAACCAATAGACCATCAGCTGCACGCCCACCAGGAATATCAGCGCGCTTCCCACCATATAAAACCACAAACGTCCGATCTCCCAGCCTTGCACTCCGAGCCCAAGTGCTGTGAGACTGATAACAAGCCCGGCAAAGACTGCTGCCACACCGATCCAGCCGAATTGTTTATCGAGAGGTGTTTTGAAGATTGGCTTGCCAAACAATCCCTGACGGATAGGCGTTTTGTAAAAGAGCGCGACCAGGTAGTTGAAGGTGATTCCCAGAGCAAGGAGGTTAACTCCCGTAATTGTAGAGATCAACGCCAGGAACAACGCGGCAATCCCCCAGGGACTTAATACAGTTACGCCGTTGATAAACCGTATGTATAAGATCCATAGAAAGACGATGCTGGCGATGCCTAACCCGGCTAACCCCAGCAAACCGAGGATGCGCACCGGGTTGTAAGACAGAACCGTCCACAGCATGCTTTGCATGAAGATGCGTCCGTCTCGGATCACGCTGAGCTTCGAGCGACCGACCCGTTCACTGTACGGGATCGGAACTTCCCGAATACGGATGCCCTCATGCAGGGCGCGGGTGCTCATAACGGGCGTTAGATTCAACCCATCAGGCAGAGGGTAGATCTGGCGGAGGATTTCGCGCTTGAATACACGCATCCCGCTGGCACTGTCTGTCACTTTTTGCTGGCTTAGCAGGCTCAGCAGGTTAGCAAAGAAGAAATTGCCAACACGCCTGATGAAAGGCATCTTGCTCTCTTCCCCAGCCATGCGCGAACCAATAACGAGGTCCGCACCGTTCAAGGCGACCTGGCAAAGTTGAGGGAAATACTCGGGCGGGTAAGTCCCGTCTGCATCCAGGAAGCCGATCAGTTCCCCGCTGGCTTTGGAGAAACCTGTTTTTAGAGCCGCGCCATAGCCTTTGTTTTTAGGATGACGAATCAGACTCACACCCGGGATGTTTTGCGCCACCTCCGCCGTTCGATCTTTGGAGCCGTCGTCCACGATCAGCAACTCCAGTCGATCGACACCGACCTTCTTCAGGGCAGGTGCAACAGAAAGCACACGCGAGGCAATCTCTGTAATCCCATGTTCCTCGTTATATGCAGGAATGACTACAGACAAAACTGTCATGAATGACCGTCCTTGTGTGATTGATAAATGACGCGATCCGGCTGATGAATATGCTCACCATCAATCATTTTGATCGGCTTTGCCGGAACTCCTCCCACCACCGTATGAGGCGGCACATCTTTTGTGACCACCGCTCCCGCCGCAACGACCGCGCCTTTCCCCACTCGTACCCCATCCGTGATGATCGCGCCGGAACCCAGCCAGACATCGTCTTCTATGACAATCCCTTCTGCCGTGATGCCCTGCTCCACGAAGGGACGGTTCGGGTCGTCGAACACATGATTGACCGCGATGATCTGCGTGAACGGCGAGGTATACACGCGGTCCCCAATCTGCACGCCGCCTTGCCCGCGGATCACCGAATATTCTCCAATCAGGCTATCCCTGCCGATCTTTATCCCTGAATGAGGCATATCCCGAAAATTGTAGACGTGCAAAACCGCGCCATACATCACGATCGTCCCAGGTCCAATGTCTATCCCGCCTGGACAGGCGTGGAGGTAGACTCCCTCGTCCAGGTACACACCGTGACCGAGGCGGATGTGATCTGCAAACCGCAAACGGACGCGGCTTTCGATCGCGGCGGCGCCATCCATGCGCAGGATGAGACGATAGAACAGACCGCGCAATCCAACACCGATGATCGTGGGGATCCATCCAAACAGGAAATATAAAAGTTGTTCGAGAAAATATCGAAAGATGGAAGATGCCTGACGGTCAAGATAGAGACGAATGCTACTTAACATAACTCCCCAAAGGGATCACAAAACAACTTCTGAATCCCTAAAGAATGCTATGGTTTTCTCTAATCCCTCTTCGAGCGTTACTGTCGGAGTCCAGCCTAATTCTTTCGCAGCCTTTTTAGCGTCGAGATAGATATGCCGGGTCTCACCGATTTTTGCCGGTCCGTGCTGGATCGGATGAGAGCAGCCTATCGCTTTTGCCAGCACATAAAAGATCTCGTTGATCGACGTTGGGCGTCCCCAGCCAAGGTTATAGATTCCAGACGGATGGTCCACCGTCAGAGCCAGGTAATTGGCATAGGCGCAGTCGCCCACATAGACGAAATCCCGCGTCTGCTCACCGTCCCCGTTGACGGTCACCGGTTCGTCCACTAACATTTTTCCGGTAAAGATCGCCACCACGCCTGCTTCGCTGTGCGGATTCTGGCGTGGACCAAATACATTCGGGTAGCGCAGCACAGTGTACGGCAAGCCATAATTGGTATGATACATATAAAGATAATGTTCCACGGTATGCTTGCTCGCGCCGTACTGGCAGATGGGGTTGACGGGATGCTCTTCATCGCAGGGAAGCTGTTCGGGCTCGCCGTAAGCTGCTCCCCCGCTCGAGATATAAATAAAATGTTTTACGCCAAACTCTCTGGCGCATTCAATCAAGTTAATTGAACCCAGAATGTTGATATCCGCATCAAGCAGCGGTTGCGCTACTGATCGGCGCACGTCAATCTGCGCGGCATGGTGGCTCACATATTCTGGCTTCTCCCTCGCACACACATCGCGAACCTGCGGGCTGCGGATGTCCATTTGATAGAATCTGGCGTCCGGGTGCACATTAGAGCGCCTTCCTGTGGACAGATCATCCAGAACGACAACTTCGTATCCCTTTGCAAGGAACAGGTCCACCACATGAGACCCAATGAAACCGGCTCCCCCGGTGACCAGTATTTTTGGCATAACGACTCCTCTTTGCGCGGCAGTATGAACTTGAAATACCAAAGCTGACGCTCTATTATATTTTGATATGGGGAATCAAGGTGGAAGTCAAAGGAAGTACAGTCTCGAGAGCCAGCAAACCCGAGGATCATTTTGTCTGAATATGTTCCTTCGCCGCGGCAAACGCCCTCATAAGTTTGCTTAGACGCTCCGGCTCCAGGAATTTCCCATCTTTCCTAGAACAATCTAAACGCCCTGAGTTTTTTAGACCAGGGCGTTATTTGGTGACTCCGGGGGGATTCGAACCCTCAACCAATTGATTAAGAGTCAACTGCTCTACCATTGAGCTACGGAGCCATATCATTGATTCAGCCCAGCCGATGGACCTGCTAAGCGGAGCTTGTCGGCCGTTTTTTTTTATGCGCACGGTATTATACCCGATGCGGAACACGTGTCAATAATGGACGCTTATCTTCGCCTGCCCATATTGCCTGTATAATTGGGCAGCCAGGTCTATCCAAATGAGTTTTTCACAGACACCATCACAACCTGATCCCGCAGGAACGCAGGAATTTGTTTCTGCGCGCGCACGCCGCCGGCGCGCCTTACGCCGCGCCCAGTTCCCTACAGATGAAGACGGTCGCGCCGAGTTGTTCACACATCTGGTGCGCCGGGCGTTTCCCTCCTATGAGCTGTTCGTCTTTTCTCTGGTCGCCGGCGCAATTTTGGGACTCGGATATTTATTCAATGCGCAGGCATTGCTGATCTTTGGCGTCCTCGTGGCGCCCCTGTTGACGCCCTGGATCGGCATGACACTCTCAATCGTCGCCGGAGCGCTTCGTCTTTTCCTGCAGACTTTTACCGCCCTCCTGATCAGTGCGCTGATCATATTCCTCGGCGCATGGCTCGCCGGATTCGCTTCGCGTCCTTTCCAGCCCATCGTCCTCAATGAAGCATTTATTCATAGCCGCTTGTGGTGGTATGACCTGGTCGCGCTTACGATCGGGGCAATCCTGATCACCATCTCTTTTGTGCGCTCCGAGGACCGTCCGTATCTTCCCAGTATATTGCTGGCGTATGAACTGTTTCTACCGCTTTCCGCAGCAGGCTTCGGGCTGGGAAGCGGCGTGGGGCTGGGTGAGATCTGGCCCCAGGGATTGTTTGTCTTCTTCGTCCATCTGGCGTGGGCAACCGTCTTTGGACTCCTGACCCTGTTCTTTCTTCGGTTCTATCCCACCTCTTTCGGTGGATTTGTCTTTACCGGACTCATCGCAATTGTCCTAGTCGCGGTCATTGTCATGTACATGGACTTTGGAAATTGGATCAGGATACAGACATGGCTCACGCCGCCGACATCGGTTACCGTTCTCGAATCGACAGCCACACCCTCGACGATTCCGCCCCTGACATCGCCGCCCAGGGTTGAGCAGGAAACTCCAATCCTCACTGCTCCAGCCAGCACAACCCCCCGTACAGCCAGGCCATCCTCCACCCCAGCGACTCTCTCTGCCACAGAAACGTCCACGGCGACCGTGACTGCCGAAGCGACACCGATCCTCGCCGTGGTACGAGCCGCGGAAGGCGGCGGCGCGTTCATCCGTGAGCAGCCGGGCGGACAGGCATTGATCACGCTTGCCAACGGCGCGACCGTCACAATTGTCCCAAACGACTTCCAGGAAGTGAATGGAGTCATCTGGGTCCATGTGCTTGCGCGTGTGGAGGACCGGCAGGTGGAGGGCTGGATACTCCAGACTCTGTTACAAACTGCCACCCCCATTGCAGACTGGCAGCCTTCGCCTACGCCTTAATAGCGCTCGCGGCTGGTGAGCGTATGTTGAGCAACAGGCACGAATAAAATTCTTTTCACCGAGGAACCTTACTTTATGCCAATTCACTTTGGAACCGACGGCTGGAGAGCCGTTATCTCAGACACGTTTACGTTCGATAATCTGCGCATTCTCACCCAGGCAATCGCCGATGCGATTGCATCCGATCACTGGGATAAATCGGGAAATGGCGGTCCCTGCCCCGACCCGAGAAAGATCGTGGTGGGATTCGATACACGCTTTCTTTCCGACCGTTACGCAGGGGAAGTGGCGCGCGTGCTGGCGGCAAACGGATACACCGTCCTTCTGGCACAATCCGATGCGCCGACGCCCGCCATTTCGTATGCCGTTAAGCATCAGTGCGCGATCGCAGGCGTGATGATCACTGCGTCTCATAACGCGCCGCGCTACAACGGAGTCAAGCTCAAAGGCGCGTTCGGTGGTTCTGCCTTACCCGAACAATGCCGGCGCGTGGAAGTCTATATCAATGACAATGAACAGCAGGCGCGCGGTCCCAACCTGATGGATTTCAAAAAGGCACGCCAGGCCGGCTTGATTCAAAAATTCAATCCTTTGCCGGCGTACTTCGACCAGTTGCGAACTTTGATCAACACAGACATGATCGCGGAGAACCCGCGGCGTTTTGTGGTCGATGCCATGTATGGTGCTGGACGCGGCGTAATCAAATCCTTCCTTCAAGGGACCGGCTGTGAGATCGCCGAGATACGCGGGGAGATGAACCCCGGATTTGGGGGCGTACATCCGGAACCGATCGCCAAATATCTGGGCGCACTGGCTTCTGCGATCAGCTCCGGGATGGGCGATTTCGGTGTGGTGACTGATGGCGACGCCGACCGAATTGGCGCCATGGACGAACGTGCCACATTTGTCGATCCGCATAAGATCATGGCGTTGTCCTTGAAGTATCTGGTCGAAACACGCGGCTGGACAGGTTCCGTCGTACGGACGGTGTCCACCACGCGGATGATCGACCGCCTGGCAAGACGCTACGGACTTAAACTTCACGAAACGCCGGTAGGGTTCAACCACATCGCGGATTGCATGATGACTGAAGATGTACTAATCGGCGGTGAGGAGTCCGGTGGCATCTCGTTCAAGGGACATATTCCCGAAGGCGACGGACCCGCTATGGGACTGCTGCTTGTGGAACTGATCGCGGCATCTGGGAAGACTCTGCATGCCCTCGTGGAGGAATTGCTTGAGGATGTAGGACCAGCCTTTTACGAACGTGTGGACCTGCGCCTGAGCCGCCCCGTCGCGAAGGCGGAGATGACGGAATTCCTAACGAAACAGGCACCGGCAGAGATCGGCGGTGAGAAGGTGTGCGACGTCAGCCAGCGTGATGGCATCAAATACATCATGTCCGACGACTCATGGTTACTTATTCGTCCATCCGGGACAGAGCCTGTGCTGCGGGTTTACGCCGAAGGTCGGACACAGCCGATGGTGAAAGCATTATTGAAATATGGGGAACAGGTGGCGGAAAGTGTGGTGTAAATAGGCTCATGTCGTTGCGGCGTAGTCGAAAGATGGCGAAGCAATCTCCTTAATAGTTAAGGATGTTCATTAAAACCAGGAGATTGCTTCGCGAAGAGCGCTCGCAACGACATAGGAAACAGGAGTAACCTGTGGCACAGGAAATCGTCATCTTCGACATCGACGGTACGCTCGCGGATGTATCCGAGCGAATCCATCACGTGAGGAAAAAGCCGAAGAACTGGAATGCCTTCTTTCAAGGCATGGCGCAGGACAAAGCGATTCATTCCATGGTGCGCCTGTGCAACATCCTGTTTGCCTCGGGCATCCACATCATCCTTTGCTCGGGCAGAAATGAAGAACACCGCCAACAGACCATAGAGTGGCTCGCGCAACAAGGCGTCAATTACCATGATCTACTGCTGAGAAACGCTAACGACCGCCGCAGTGACACAGAGGTCAAGCGCGAATTGCTTGCGACGCTGGACAAAAGCAAAATCCTATTTGTTGTCGAAGATCGCAGCCGCGTAGTGGAGATGTGGCGCTCAGAAGGTCTCGTCTGTTTGCAGTGCGCGCCGGGGGAGTTCTAGATCCTTTTCTACAATCGGGGAATGCAAAGCGGCCCCATGTAAGGCT
>DATFHE010000236.1:0-11886 GCA_035248745.1 Anaerolineales bacterium
TTAGCATTCGAACTGTCGTCGTCTTCCCCGCACCGTTCTGTCCAAGCAAAGCCAAAATTTTCCCCGGCTCGACACATAGATTCACGCCATCCACTGCCCAGAAATCGCCGTTGAATTGTTTGCTTAAATCATTCGTTTCGATCATTTGTCACCTGTCTGCCATGCAGCCATGCGCGCAGAAGCATAGCACGGACACTTCTTGGGTCAATAAGACACTAGTCCCTATCTATGCCGGAGCGAGCCGGGTATCCCGGCGATGCCGCCATAACAGCGCTGCGGTAGCAAGAACAGCCACCACAGCCATCACAGTTTGATTAATATTGATTCCGCCAACCATCGAGGCATCAAGTCTCACAAAGTCGAGCAGGAAGCGCCCAATGGGATATACGATCAGATAGATCAGGAAGAGATCACCATTCTTCAGTCGCTCGCCAAACCGACGCGAAATCCATAGGAGCAGAAACATGTTCCCCAAATTCCAGAGCGATTCGTAAAGGAACAAAGGATGATAATATTCGACATTTTGGTAATCCGATAACCGGTGTTCTGGATCGATATATAATTTCCACGGAAGGTTCGTTGGACCTCCGTACAGTTCCTGGTTGAAAAAGTTTCCCCAGCGCCCAATCGCCTGCCCCAATGCAAGACTCGGTGCGCAGATATCTGCCCACTGTGCAAAATTGAGCTTATGCCTGCGCGTGTAAAAATACAATACGATCATGCCGCCAATGACGGCACCCGGAATGCCCAGTCCGCCCTTCCACACGGCAAGCGCATCCAGGGGATGAGTCAGATACCATGCCGCCGTGATGCCAGAAGAAGGCGGCGGTGTAAGGATATGCCACAGCCGTGCACCAATGATTCCACCAATCAATAAATAGGTAAGGAGGTCCCAAACGATCTCCGGCTCATAGCCGCGGCGTTTGGCTTCGCGCGTCGCCAGCCAGGCGCCTGCGACCGCGCCCAGCATAAGTATGATGCCATAAAACCTTACGAAAAGTGGACCAATCGAAAATCCTTCTGGCATTCTATATCTCCTGACTCTTCATCTTTCGATGTGCCTGAGCGCGAACATACCAAATTCGCTGCAAGGCAGTAACGTTGGCAAAGATCGCAATAATCCCCAAACCAATATACAGTTGATTGAACACTAGAGCCGGGGCAAGGACAATGTAACGCTCAACTCGCGTGAGCAGCCCAACTTTTGCTTCGTATCCCAATCCCTCCGCTCGCGCTTTGACGTAGGAAACCAACACAGACCCGGCTGCGGCTGCAAAAACCAGCAGCCCACCCAACGGTTCACCAAGGCGGAGGAAATGGTAGAGAAGACCACCATAGATGATTAACTCCGAATACCGGTCGGTAACAGAGTCAACGAATGCGCCGAAATCGCCGGATTCACCTCGCAGCCGCGCCATCGTTCCATCCAATGCGTCGATAGGGGTCATCAGCAAAACCCAGAGTCCCCCGGTGAGCATTTCCCCACGCGCCAGGTAATACGCGCCGATGGCATTCCCCAGCAATCCCAGCATTGTCATGGAGTTGGGCGTTAACCCAAGACGGTTGAAAAATCCGCCAACCGGGTCTAAAAACCATTTGAACCACAGGCGCAAATAATCGGTAAGTGTTTTCTTAATAGGCATATGATGGACGGTTTGTTCCGTCTGCTCCTCCAAGGAATACATGCTGGCAATGATAACCGCAAAACAAAAAGCGTTCGAGGTTTGAGAGTTAGACTTCTATAGAACGCTATCTGCTTCGTCTTCATCCAGCGGACTGAGCAAGACGTCCCGTTCCTTGCCGCCACCCTGGGAGGGACCAACGACTCCCTGCTCTTCGAGCTGATCCAGCAGACGAGCTGCGCGCGGATATCCGATACGCAGACGGCGCTGCAGGAGAGATGCAGAAGCACGTTGACTCTGTCGCACGATCGAGACTGCCTTTTCGATGAGACTTTCGTCCTCGTTCTCTTCCGGCTCCGAAAGCAACTTTTCCCAGGGCGGTGCTTCTGTCGATGCTTCGACAGTCTTGTTCCAGTGCGCAATCAAACGCTCTATTTCCATATCAGTGATCATGACGCCCTGAGCGCGACTCGGTGTCCCGACCTCCGGGTTGAGGAATAACATATCGCCTCGTCCCAGCAGACTCTCGGCGCCAGTATAGTCGAGAATGACACGGCTATCTACGCCGGAAGCAACAGCGAACGCCAGGCGCGCCGGAAAATTCGCCTTAATCAAGCCCGTCACCACATCAGTAGATGGACGCTGCGTAGCAACAATCAAATGGATTCCTGTAGCGCGCGCCATCTGCGCGAGCCGGACGAGATTGTGTTCCGTCTGATCGGGCGTGGACATCATCAGGTCTGCCAGCTCATCGATCAACACAACAATACGTGGAAGCGGCACACCTTCCTTTTTACGCGCCACTTTGCGATTGTAGGTTTCCAGATCTCGAGAATGGGAAGCTTCGAGCAGACGATAACGATGTTCCATCTCAACCACTACCCAGCGCAGAACACCGAGAATACGCTCTACATTTGTTTCGACTTTTCCATATAAATGCGGCAGACCGTTGAAGCGCAGCAATTCGACCATCTTCGAGTCGATCATTACCATCCGCAAATCTTCCGGCGGATTGTTCATCGCGAGACACGCAGCAATTGCTGTGATACAGACAGATTTACCGGAACCTGTAGCACCCGCGATCAACAGGTGCGGCATACGCGCCAAATCTGCAACAAGAGGCTGCCCGGAGACATCACGTCCGAGCGCCATTGCCAGAGGCGTTCCGATCTTGTGAAATGCCTCTGTTTCTAAAATAGAGCGCATTCTCACTACGGAACTGTGTGAGTTTGGCACTTCAATACCGACATAGGGCTTACCAGGCACCGGGGCTTCAATGCGTAGTCGCTCGGCAGAGAGTGCGAGAGCCAGATCTTTCTGCAGGGAAGCGATCTGTGCCACACGTACTTTAATTTGTTGTGCTTCCTCTTCCGTCGTACTGTTGCCTCTCTTCATAAAACCAGGCTGCACCGCAAACTGCGTTACAGTAGGACCCACCCGAAAGCCAATCACCGTCGCGACAATCCCAAATTCAGCCAGCGTTTTTTCGATCATGCCTGCCGTCTGATTGATCGTTCGTTCATCGGGGCGCGTGTTTTGATCTGCCAGCAGAATATTAAGGGAAGGTAATCGCTCATCCCGCTCGTGAGGGACAGCAGGCTTTTTATCCTGGTGCTCTGCGACCCGGAGAGACTTCCGGAATTCAGGTGGAAGCTGCAAGGGCTTCTTGCGCGGTTCCTTTGGTTTTTTCTCATCAAGTAGGGGTTCTTCTTCCTTCACGACATCAGCCGCGGGCACGACCGTTTCTGCTATCGGAGGTGCTTCTCCAGCAAGCTTTAGCAAGCCGCGCTCGATCCACGCCCATACGTTAAGTCCGCTCATCAGAGCGACCAGCCACGGAATGAGCATGAGAAGAGTGCCGGGCACTTTTCCGAACCTCCACAAAAGCGTCACCATCCCCCAGCCGATGCGCCCTCCATTGACCCCAGATTGTGCGTTCGGCAGCGTATCTCCGTGAATGGCAGCGAGCAGACCCAACGTCAGACAGGCAGCGATCTCAAGAGCAAAGATACGCCCCCAGGGCAATGGCGCGGTGCTTCGCCGCAGGAAGGCATACCCGGCGTATGCCATGAGGATCACAACAAGATAGGCTCCCCAACCAAACCACAGCAAAAGCCAATCTGACCAGGGTGTCAGCAGAACGCCTTGGGTATAGCCCCGCAGTGCAAGCAAAGTCATGAGCGCGGCCGCGATCAACACCACGCCAACCGTATCGCGGACGAAGCGCCCGAAGTGTTGATCGAAGCCTGCGAGACGGTCGAGCCAGTCGTCGCTCACTTCTGATTCATATATGCTTTGCGTTTGTGATTTTTGGCTTTTTGTCATTACTGATTTTGTAACAGGAGGCTTAACCCCATACGCTGCTGTGTCACATCCAGATGCAAAACGCGGACTTTGAGCTCCTGTCCCTCCGAAAGGGTTTCACGCGGGGTCTGGTTCGACGTCAGCCTCATCTCCGAACCATGGATCAGCCCTTCGACACCGGTTTCAATTCGAGCAAATGCCCCGTAGGACATGACGCTCGTAATGACCGCCGTATGAATGGTACCCACCGGAAAATCGGTTGCTGCTCGCTCCCAAGGATTGGGCATCAGACGCTTTAAACTCAGGGCAACGCGACAGCGTTCGGGAGCGATCTCTAAAACCTGAACATAGATCTCTTCACCGAGTTTGACAATCTGGCTCGGGTGTAACACCCGCCCCCACGAAAGTTCAGAGATGTGAATCAGACCCTCCACGCCGCCGAGGTCCACAAAAACACCAAAATCGGTGATGTTAGTGACTATACCTTTTGCTTGTGCGCCGGTTTGCAGGTTGTGGAATAATTCAGCCCGTTTGCCTGGTTCGGCGAGAGCAGCACGCTCCGAGAAAATGACACGTTCCTCGTCTGGCACATATTCAATTACTTTCACATTAACTATTTTACCAATATAAGCTTCCAGGCTGACATCACGATCCACTTCATGTTCCTGGCTAGACAATTCAACCAGGTGCGAAAAAGGGATGAAGCCGGAGAGTTTGCCATTTTCTACAAGCAACCCACCTCGGTTATGTCCGATGACCTTCATCGTAATGATGCGGTCATTCGAAAACAGGTCTCTGAGCGCATCCCAATCTGTCAGTGCAGAAGACACTACGGGCTCAGCTTGCGTCCTGGATTGAGGAAAGGCTTTGGGCGTAGCCAATCCTCGGGACGGCCGATGCTGGCGTTCCTCTGCCAGCACAGATTCCCACCAGCCTTCGTCTATGAGGGGCATTGCACTTTGATACTTACGTTTGGTGTGACTGCTGTTCGCGTCCATGCCATTCTCCTTACTGTATTACTTCGTTCTGTTCCATATCAAGGATGGCGCGCGCAACAGCCTCTACAGCAACGCGCTGCTTACGGTAGAGATCCGCTTCAGACATCGCCAGTCTCCCTGCTACTTCGCGCACTTTACGTCCCTCGATAAATTTCATTTCTAGGATATTATAAAGAATCCACTCACTTGTAAATCTCCGGTCACCTTCGGGTTTGATCTGGTCCACTGCCTTACGAAGCAGGGCACGCAATGCGTTGGGGGTATTGCCATCATACTCTTCCGCCAGCATTTGGACGATCTTCAACTTCATCAATGGACTATTTGTTAACTTGGGTCCCCCCCAGTAATGCGCGAGTGCGTCTTTCACCCAGTCTGCCAGATCTGATTCTTGAGGAAGGGGTTCCGTCAAAACACTGGCGCGGCTGTCATAACGACCCGCCGCGCGCATCCCTTGCAGCATATCGATCTCAGGCTGTAAATCCTCCAATGAGCGAAATACTCGCTGCTGTAATTGGCGGTCTTCCAGGGCAAGCGCTGCCCGGTCTGCCAGCAGCCAGACTGCTTCGCGCTGATCTTTATCCATTGGGTAGTCTAATTTGCGTGCCACGCCCAGCAGACCAAGCAAGGGACGAACTTCATCGCGGTCGCCGTTTCCTAGACGCTGATGGAGAGGCAGAATCCAAAAATCACCCCATGTAAATTCGTGCCGGTCGTTTTCTCCGTTGTGTTCGATCATCCGGAGGGCTTCATCAAGATTTTCTTGATCCAGCAGGGCTCGATTCCCAGCAACCACGCTTAAGGTCAACTCATTTCCATCCAGTGCAGCGACAAACGCGCAGGGAGATTGCAAATGATCTCGCACGGCAGCCAGAACTGTTTCCAGGAATTGCTGAAGGTCTCCACGCGTTAAGAGACGCTCTTCGATATTCTGCAATAACTGAAGCTCTGCGCGGTCACGTCCAAAGAAGAGCAGGCGTTCCCACAACGGAGAAAACAAGGTAATTGCATGTTCAAATAAAAGAACTGTTACTACCATGGATAGAGGGACAAACGCCGAGTAAGGTTCCCCCTGAAAATACACTCCCGCCCGGCGAACGATCGTGATCACCGCTAGCGCGAGGGAAGCTGTGACCGGTCCGCGCAAAAGCCACTTGAACAAGCGGCTTTTAACGATCCGATCGGGCCAAGAAACACCAAAGAACGCGACTGCGTATGCCATCACGATGACCAACACCGCTACGAGTATGTTGATCACCACCGCGGTACTCCAGAAGAATAACGGATAGCGTGCCGCAAAATCAGAACCAAACAAAAGATACGGGTAGGAACCAAGCGCCGGCGCTGTGGCGCCTGCCATCAAATACAGCATTCGGCGCTGACCCGAACGAGTCAGCATACGTCCGAAGGCGCGCAAAAAGTTATACCCGGCCCAGATCATAATCCCTATGTAATAAACCGTGAAAAGCTCCGTCCACAGGGTGCGCTGCAGGTGAGGCGCCGGCTCGCCGTTTGACACCAGCGCGCCAACCAGCTTTCCAGCAATCAACAACATCAAGAACCCCAGTGAAACCACGTAGACCAGACGCACCGCGATCCGGCGGCGTCCGCGCGAGGGACGTCCAGCTGTCACAAGCAGGGCATCAGAGAGATGTAAATACGAGGGGGGCAAAAAAATGATTCCAATCCATTGCAAGTGCAGAAGCAACTGGATCCCCCAACTCGGAATGGATCTGTTTTGCAGGGCCTCTGTTGTGAAAACCACAACGACGCATAAAAGAATAATCGCAAAGGAACGGGCAACCCGATCACGCAAATTGAATGACAAGGCATATAAGAACAGCGAAAATGCTGTAATGGCAATGCCAGCCGTTAAAATGCTATTGATCGTTTTGAGCCCCACCAATAATCCATCTAACCAACCGCTAAACATGCCATCCTTCCAACTTTACTTAATTGTCCTGCTAAAAAATACAGCCACGTCCTGAGTTTGATAATACTGGTCATTATACCCGCAGAATTCGTATCCAAATTTCTGTGCAAGGCGAATGTAAGCCTGGTTCTTCGATTGCATCTCGAGGATTAAACGGCGGATATCTCGTTCTACTGCCCAGGTTTGAGCGGCTGTGAGTAAAGCGGAGGCGGCACCTTTGCGCCTTTGCAGCGGTGAAACCGCAAGGTCTGTGACCCAGCCCAGCGCGGAGGCATACTCTACCGTCACGCAGATATACCCAATCGGATTGCCTTCATCCAATGCCACTAACGATACATCCCGGCGCGTCCACTCCTCCGAAAGTGTAGAAGGGTCACGAGGATATTTGACTTCGATAGAACGCGGCAAGCGGACCTCACGGAAGCCGGCAACCACCTGCCCCACGTCACGGCGTAACTCGAGTTGCCAGACATAATCACTCTGACAGGAATGATCCAAAACGATCAGGCGGGGAATATCGCTAACACTTGCGGGGCGAATTTCAAAAGGGGGCATAATACCTCCAAGCTACTGATTTACTACACGAACCGCAATCACACAAGGCTCGAGTGATACACCAACGTTATCTGTAATCACAAGACGAAGGAAATAATCACCGTTCGTGAGCGACGTGGTATTCCACTGTCCCAGCACTTCGTTTATCTTGGGTTCGCGTTCTGCAGAAATTGTTGACCAATTCTGTGAACCCCTGGGTGCGACTTCATACTTAAAAAAACCGAAATTTGGAGCATTTGCCGTCCCCATGATTTCTACGGTTCCCTCGACTGGAGCCCCTGGCTCGGGCGCTGTAATCATGATCTGATCAGGTACACAGCCACTCATTCCGCTGGGGGCGGCCTGGGTTACCGGAGAAAGCGCAGCCTGTGTAGCTTGCTCGGGAGATAATGTGTTGGCAGGCGTGAGGAGTAAGTCCAGGGTAGGTGTTGCCAGAATATCGGTGGCTGGCAAAGACGGTGCGATGAACGTCGCAATAAAAAATTCAACAAACACGAGAGCCAGAATAAAAAATGCTGCTGCTGTAGCCTGCCCTAACCTTCGCAACGCAAATTCACGTTCCAGCCCGTAAACAGAGTCTCGCCATTCGCGCCAGGAGCGCCACATCCTTCGAAAGGCAAAGAGTCCACCGATAGCCAGCGCGATATAAATCAGCGGCTCATAGCTCGCCAGAGTACGATAGACGGGACCCATACCCAGGACCCTTTAAAGGGTACGTAACACACCACGGATAAGCTTTTCCATTTTGGGCGTAATGATTTTACCTGCTTCGATGACTTCCTCATGGGTAGTGACGGTAGAACCATCCAGGTTAGCCTTATTGCTGATCCCTGAAAGCCCCAGCACACGCATGCCACCGTGCCGGGCGACGATCACTTCTGGAACCGTGGACATCCCCACTGCATCCGCACCCACCATGCGCAGAAAGCGCAAGTCAGCAGGGCTTTCAAAAGAAGGTCCGCTCAAAGCGCAATAAACACCTTCTCGTAATAGGACGTTTTCATACGATGCAACCTGCCTTGCTGTCGCCATCAGTTCGTGATCGTATGCGCGACTCATATCCGGAAATCGCGGACCCAACTCATCGATATTGGGACCCATCAAAGGATTCGCACCCATCATACCGACCAGATTCAGGTTATCGGTGATCAACATCACATCCCCCGGTACAAACTCAGGGTTCACCCCTCCCGCGGCGTTCGTAACGAACATCATCTCCAGCCCCATGCGCAGCATCACCCGTACCGGCAGCGTGATTTGAGACATACTATACCCCTCGTAGAAATGGACCCGTCCCTGCATCACAAAAACCGATTGACCTTCCAGTTCGCCAATGACGAGTTGACCAGCGTGACCGTGGACAGTCGAAATTGGCCAGTTTGGTAGATCTTTATACGGAATTATCGTCGCTTGCTGGACGGAGTCAGCCAGGCTGTTCAAGCCCGAGCCAAGGATCATGCCTACACGCGGGCGAGTCGAGATTTGCTTTCGGATGGCGTCTGCTGCCTGGTCAATTTGTTCAATAGTTACGAATGTGGTCATAATCGCTTCTTCTCTTCATTAAAGATAAGGTCCAAATCCCCTCCATAGTCCCTTTGACGTAAAAAATTATATCAGATATTCGTTTCATTACTTTCAAAGGTGACAGTAACTTAATGGATGCAGGTCTGTCATGGAGATATCAATGGTAGAAAAAAAGTCCTTTTTGTGCTATCCTTTTGCATAACATGTCGCGGTTTTCATATACGAAGTTTATCTTGATTGCAACGGGGGGATTATCGCTCATAGCTCAAAGCCTTCTGCTCACCCCAACAGTATGGGGCTTCTTTTTGCCTTTTCTTAATCATGCACCGACGAGCTTCGCACTTGGAGCAATACTTTTTGTTTTTTCTACGCTTGTATTTGCTGGCATCTTTAGCGCAGAGTCCGATAAAAATCGGTTGGAATGGCGGACGAAGCTGATGCTGATGGCAACTCAGGCATTGACAGTCATTGGAATTTACCTTCTCGTAGATAGCCTTGCGCTGCGCGAACAGCAGACCGGGTTTCTTCTAAGCAGTCTTGTGACGATTCTGACAATGTACGGCATCTTGTTCCCCGCTATTTTGAATGAAAAAAGCCCCGCCCTACCTTCTGAATCCGATAGCCATTTCTCCACAAAATTCAGGCTGGATGCGGATACAAATATTAATGCTCTGAGGGAACAAATCGAATCGCTTACCCGCCAGCTAAGCTCTGAGAAACACCGCTCGACGCAATTGACCCTCCTCAATGAGTTAAGTCAGCAGTTGGAAGCCGAGCTGGATCCACCAGTTGCAGCACAACTGGCTGTAAACACGCTGGAACGCGCCATGGATTGTTCCTTCGTAGCTCTCATGACTCCTGACGGCGGGGGTCAGGAATATGTGGTCCTTGCCTCTGCCGGGAGAATGACGAGCATTCTTCCTCCCGGCTACCGGCAGAACGCAATGAGTGGCGTGATTGGCCGGACACACCGGCTCAAGAAAACGCAAATGATCCATGATACGGAACTGGATACAGACTTTATTCAGTTGGATGGCGAAACGACGCTTTCCATGATCAACGTCCCACTCCTCGTGCATGGACATATCAAGGGAATCCTTAGTATTTGCTCGGAAAAAAGGTATGCCTTTAGCAGCATGGACACGGCAATTGCAGAAGGAGTGGCCTCTGAATTGATGCGCGCCTGGGAACGGTCGAGCTATCGCCAGCGGTTGACAGAGCTAATTCAGGCCGGTATTTCACTTACAACGTTACTCGACCCACAAGCTGCCGTACAGGAAGTGGCAGCCATTGCTCGCCAGACCCTGGAAGCACGTTTTGTCTTTGTGACACTGCTTGACCAGCAGGGAAACTTTTCACGCAACGCATTTGCCGGGGAAGCGCCAAGGCTGGCTGCCACACTTAAGATGGACACCCTGGATGAAGCAATTATGCACGCAGCGCTCAATGCCACCAAACCTTTCCGAGTGAGGGATTTGCGAAAATACTCCAGTCTGAAGAAAATCGAAATTGACTACCCCAGCCTGCGCAGTGTACTTGCCATCCCGATTCGTTTGCACCGCTTGAGCATTGGAGCCATCCTTGCCTTCGGGAAACAGGAGGGGGTGTTCTTCTCAGAAAACGATGAATCACTGGCAGACTTGATGTCCTCCCAGGCTGCTGCCTCGATTGAAAGCTCGTGGCTGTATCAGGAATTACGCAATACTTTGAACATCACGTCGATGTTATATCAGTTGAGCGTGGACGTGATCCAGACGGAAGAACTGAGTCTGGCAGCAGAACTCATCGCCCAAGTAGCACACAAGGTCACCAATTCCACACGGACGGGTATTGTCCTGATGACTCGCGAGGGACAGGTCGAAGCGGAAGTGGAAATCGATGTAAAAGGCTTGCATACAAGCCCGGAACATCCTATGGAAACAATCGATCAAGCGATCCAGACCGGCCAGAGCATCATCGTTTCGATGGAAAACGGATCACTGGTATGTTACCCTCTGCTCACGCGCGGGCGTACGTATGGCGCGTTGTGGATGAATATTCCAGAGAGTCGCGGGCAAAACTTTGCGAATCTGCAAACGCTGGCGAACCAGGCGGCGATCGCGCTGGAACGTTCTATTCTCTTATCCGAATCCCGCCAGCAGGCAAAGCAGCTCGAGGCCGCCTATGAAGAACTGGAAATTACTTACGACCAGACCTTAACCTCCCTCATGTCTGCGCTGGATGCGCGCGACCGCGAGACTGAAGGTCACAGCACAAGAGTAAGTCGACTGACGTGCCTCCTGGCAGAGGAAATCGGCTTAAACGGATCCCAACTCAAGGCTATAGAACGCGGCGCTTTACTCCACGATATTGGCAAAATTGGTATCAGCGATAGAGTATTGCACAAACCCGGCAAGCTGACGGATGATGAATGGAAGACGATGAGGATTCATCCAGATATTGGCGCACGGATCGTGGAGGGCATTCCGTTCCTGCAAGATTCATTATCCGTGATTCGCTACCATCACGAGCGCTGGGATGGTAGCGGGTATCCGATCGGCCTAAAAGGGGAAGAGATCCCGATCCAGGCGCGCATCTTTGCGGTGGCAGATGTGTTCGATGCCCTCACGAGCAAAAGAAGCTATCGGAGCAAGTCCAGTGCCGAGGAAGCCATTGAGTACATTAAAGAGCACTCGGGGATTTTATTTGACCCGTTCATTGTGGAAGCACTGACAAGACTACCTTATAAGGAGTTCACGGAAGGGGAAAAGATCGTTGCATGAAAGCAAGGAAGCCGGCGGGATCTTTCGCACCGCATGAAGTTCAACAGTTTATTCTGCCGATTAGCCTCTGTTCTGTTGTAATCATGGCAGTGATCCTCTTGGAGGATCTGTTTTTTCAACCTTCGTTCAATCTGGGACTGGCTGTCTACGGGTTGATTGTTATCGCCGGAACGATCATTAATCATTTCGTA
>DATFHE010000237.1:0-4313 GCA_035248745.1 Anaerolineales bacterium
TAGTATTCCTGCCTACCCCACCGAGGTGTGGAATTCGCATCCACAGGCTCTGGTGGAACGCGGCTTGCCAGTCATCTTCTGGTCCCTGCTCGATTATGACGAACCAGATTTCTGGCGCTGGGCAGCACGGGACATGCTTCATACGCTAGGAGTGGATGTACATCTGGTGCGGAATGGTGGCGAAGGGGTCACTCTATTGAGGGCGTTGGCATTGAAGCGCTTCCTGCGGGGTAATCGGATGGTCGTTATTGGAGAGCAAAATTTTCCGTGGAACGCGCATGCCGTCGGCGACCGCGTGACCCGCCAATTGGGAACCGAAGTGATCGTGCGCTCTTTAGAGGACATGCGGAGTCGCTATGCGAAATTTTCGACCGAGGAAATCCTGCGTGTGCGCGAAACCCGCCTTGCTCACCGCTACGAGGCAGGAGGAGTTCGGATGGAAGAGTTGGATCAAGCCATCCGCACCTATCTCTCTATACGAGACATCCTGGAGGAAGAACGGGCGTTGGGCTTCGGCGTCAACTGCTTCGGTGACCTGATCATTCGCGGCGGGAGGGACACTCCCTGCCTGGCGCAATTGCTGCTGCGCGAGGAGGGCTATATAGCCTCCTGCGATGGCGATTTCATTGCGATGACAGGCATGATTCTAGCCAACTTCTTCCTGAACAAACCCGCTATGATGTCGAACCTGTATCCGGTTTCGTACGTGGGCGCGCTGACGGATCACTTCGGCGAACCCCTTTCACCCGGTGACGAATATCCCCGTTCTGAGTGGCGGAACTTTGCCCGGCTTGCACACTGTGGTTATGTGGGCGTTGTCTCTCCTGAAATGACAACCAGCGGCAAGACCTATTTGCGCAGCTGGGGTGGAACATATGAAATCAAGCGCGATGGACGAGGCTGTGGTGTCGACGGTGACTTAGTGGGCGGTGAGCCGATCACAGTCATCTCCCTGGCGTCCGATATGAAGCGACTGATGATTGCCAAAGCACGCGTTGCTGAGACGACACGCCATCCGCATCTGCCTCATTGCGAAGCGAGCGGCTTGCTCGAATTCCGTGACCTTGTTGGCTTTGAAGAAGCTGTCTCGCGTGACCATGTGGTAGTCATATACGGCGACCATCAACGTGACTTCGAGATTCTGGCTGGGGTTCTCGGACTGGAAGCAAAAATTTTCTAAAGTGATGAAAAATCTATGGGTGCTGCAGTGGAAATATTTGTTGGGTTAGATATCGGTGGCACGAAGATCATGGTCGCAGCAGCAGATCACGAGGGAAATATCCTGCGGCGAGCGCGAACGGATACCTCCACCAGTCTGGAAGAAGATTTGTCCAACATCAACAATATGATCGCCGAAGTCGCCGGGGAAGACCAGATCCTGGGCATGGGGGCAGCGATCGGCGGACCACTGGATTGGGAGCAGGGAATTGTCTCTCCCCTACACCAACCCGCCTGGCGGAATATCCCCCTCAAGGCAATGATGGAAACAAAATGGGGCTGTCCGTTTCATGTCGATGTAGATACTAATGTAGCCGCCATGGGCGAGTATCGTTGGGGAGGCATTTCTGCAAAACGCTTCCTATACCTGACGCTCAGCACCGGTATGGGCGGGGGTTTCTTAATCAATGGAAGAATCTATCGAGGGCAGGATGGCGCGCATCCGGAAGTGGGGCACCAATCCGTCCATTTTCGCTCTGTAAACCCTTCGGCAGTTCAGTGTGAGTGTGGCGCACCCGATTGTCTGGAGGCACTGGTCTCGGGCAATGGCATTCGTCGCATCTACGGCAAGGCGGCCGAGAATTTGAGTCCGAGGGAATGGGAGGAAGTAGCCTACAACCTGGGACAGGGACTGCGCAATATGGCAGCTCTCTATGCCCCGGATCTCATTCGCCTGGGCGGAGGAGTAGCTGTGGGTGGAGGAGAACCTTTCATTCACGCAGCCAAGAAGGTAATGGAAGAACACCTGAAACTGGTTCCTCCCCCTCAAGTGGAACTGAGTCGTCTGGGATATGACACGGCTCTGCGAGGCGCAGTTTCAATGGCACTCCTTAGTAGAGGACATTGAATGTCGATCATCATCGCTGGGTTCGCGTCCAGCCCCACAACCATACCGCAAGTCCCTGTACGTTCCGCATCCTGACGATGGAATTGTCCACTATAGAACGCAGACTTTTGTCGCACTCTTTTCATGGGAGCATCCAACTCTGGTTTTCATGCTTCGTGATGGCTCCAACGGCAGCGCGGAGATTTGCACAAGCAGACGTTGAGTGTCGTTTCATTATAGTAATCGGCGGTGACTTCCTCATTCGCGCGAATATGACGCAGCGCAACGTATTGAGTCGAATTGGCACGACGGGAAATATCAATCGCGTTCGGCTCACATGAGTGATTGATGTAATAGTGAAACAGTCTCGGCGTCACGATAAATACGTTTTCAGCCAGTGTTTCTTGGTTATACATCTCGGTTGCCAGTTGAAATTTGTCAGGTTGCTTATCCTCCGCTCTGACGATAAGTCCTCCTGTGACCAGCATGAGCAATTCACCCACATCGATATCATGCGTGGCAAACGTGCCAATCCCATGAATGGGAGACATGCGCAACACAAGGCGGCGATCAAACCACATCGTAATTGACTCAGTTTGGTAACTCATAGTTGTACTCCAATGAGAAGGCTTCTTGTCATGTTGCAAAAAACGCTGCTCCCGGCAGCGTACGTTCGAGGCGCTCCAACAGGGCAGCATCGGTGACAATACCCATCAAATCCAGTGACAGCAAGACCGCACCCGCAACCGGTTCAAACCGACTTTGGATTGCGCAGACATCCGGGGCAAACTCCTGTACACGCTCAACGAGCGCATCTCGCAATAGTGGCGAGGGATGACGCAGAACCCCGCCCGTCAGCACGAGTGTAAAGGGCGTGTCCAGTAAACCTGCCTTCCGCGCTGCAACAATTGCATAATCGCCCAAAGCTTTGCCATGCGAAATGATGATTTGGCGCGCCGTCTCGTCACCAGCATCCGCGGCGTCGAACAACGGACGCACCAGCTCACGCCTGTTCTTTGGTCGCGGAATATCGCGTCCGGTCATCCTGTGCAATATATCTTCAACGTTACGCGCCCCGAACGCTGCCAGAATCCGTTCGGTAAGGAGCGTCGGCGGATCGATCCCCAAAGCGGCGCGATACACGGCGCGTAATGCTCGGGACGCCAATTCGTCGGCGCCCTGCACTTGCTGCCAGAAGCTACTGTGCCAGATGCGACCATCCGGATGGCGCGCGCCGACCGCCGCCCCTGTGCCGCATGCGACGACCACACCATTGCCATCCGCCGACCCAGCTCGCAGCGCACCCATAGCATCATTAACAACTACAATGTGCCGACCGTAGCCTCGTCCGCGCATCGCTTCTTCAAGCAGCTTAAAATCCTCCGGCCAGTCCGCGCCGGCAAGGCTGAACGCACCGGCACTTAACTCGGTAGATGAAATGCCTGCTTCATTTAACGCAGCGTCCACAGCGCGCTCGATCTCAGCTATCGCCGCGTTTGCAGACGTAGCACCATAAATATCTCCGCAGCCCGCGCGGCCTGCACCAAGGATCACGCCATCATCCTGCGCGACGATCGCCAGCGTTTTAGTGTTGCCGCCATCGACTCCTAGCACGAATTTCATTTTCTATTTGCTCTGGGTTTAGAGACCATGCCACGCCGCCCGGTCTGCCAGGACCGTTACATTCGGTGCAGACTGAAGATAGGATGCCGGGACGTCGGGCGTTTGTGTGCCCTCGATGACACGATGAAGGATTTGATATTTATGTGCTCCTGATACAAGGAGGAGTGTCTGGCGAGCAGCCAGCAGCAAATCCATGCCGCATGTCAGCGCCTGAGGCGGTACCTGCTCTTCACCGCCCCAGTAGCGTGCATTGCTTTCAATGCTCTCCGGAGTTAGGTCAACGACGCGTGTTGGAGCATCCGGCGACGACGGCGGTTCGTTGAACCCCAGATGGCCATTTGGTCCCAAGCCCAGGATGGAGATATCAAAGCCACCAGCATCACGCACTGCTGCCTCATAACAGCGACAGGCTTCCCATGGATTAGAAGCGTCGCCCGCCAACCGGACGACATTTGCTTCTGCAATCCCGAGTGGTTCAATGAACGAGCGGCGTGTCCAATTGAAGAGCGAGCGGTGGTCGTTGGGTGCAAGACCCAGATAGGCATCAAGCTGGAACACGCGCAGACGCGAGGTATCAAGCTGATCACGTAAACGGCGTTGCGCGAGTTCAATGTACATTCCCATCGGGGTATTCCCCGTTGCCACT
>DATFHE010000238.1:0-7010 GCA_035248745.1 Anaerolineales bacterium
CTGCATGAGCGTGTCGGTCTGTTTGGCGGGACCTTCGACCCTCCGCATGTAGGTCACCTGATCTTGGCTTCGGAAGCCAAGTCGCAGCTGGAGTTGACTCGTGTACTCTGGACGGTAACACCCGAGCCCCCGCATAAGCAAGACCAAGCCATTACATCTCTGGAGCACCGGCTGGCAATGGTGAAACTTGCCATCCAGGATGAGCCATCTTTTGAGCTTTCAGACATCGAATTGAATCGTCCCGGTCCCCACTACACGGTAGATACCATCAGACTGCTGGCACAGGAAAATCCAAATGCAGAAATCGTGCCCATCATTGGTGCGGATTCATTAAATGATCTTCCCACCTGGAACCGGCCGAAAGAGTTTTTATATGCTGCTCACTGGGTGGGCGTGATGCGCCGGCCGGGCGAGGTAACGAACCTGGAGGCGCTCGAACACGATTTGCCAGGAATCCGTTCCAAGCTGCACTATGTGGATGCCCCTCTGCTCGAGATCGCCTCGCGCGAGATACGCGAACGAGCCGCGACCGGTAAACCGTTTCGGTATTATCTTCCTGAGTCCGTGTATGAGTACATCGAGCGGCATCATCTCTACAAACAAGCCCATTTCATCAATCAGAAACGCGAATACTGAGCGTCTCTTGTAAACTCATTATGTCTTTACTTTTCGATTCGCTCTTCTCCTCTGTTGCCCTGAGCCATTTGATCGTGGATGTGTTCAACAGCAGCCGCCCTATCTTGCTGACCTATCTGGGTTTGAGCGAAACAGAGATCGCGCTGGTTTCAACCGTCTACATCTGGGCATCGGCGCTCGCCCAGCCTTTCTTCGGCTGGATCTCGGACCGTGTGGGTCCGCGCTGGCTCGCGGCAGGCGGCGTCCTATGGATGACTGCCTTTTTTTCAGCCGCGATCTTCATCCCGGGTACAGGCGGACTCCTCTGTCTGATTATCGCTGCACTCGGTTCCTCCTCCTTTCATCCCGTTGGCACTGTCCAGGCAACCCTGCAGGGACGCAATCACCTCGCCGGGCGCGAGACGACTGCCGCGTCGCTCTTTTTCACCGCGGGTCAATTGGGACATTTCGTCGGCCCGGTCATCACGGGTTTGATCCTCGCCAGGTTAGGGCTGCCTGCCCTGGTGATTTTGCCCATCGTTTCGATTCCGATCGGGCTTGCGCTAGCCTATCAATTGCGCGCCAACCACCCTCACCCCAAACCAGCACAGGGTGATGGCAAAGTCCACCTGCAAGCGAGTATAGGGTTTATCGTGCTGCTTGCTATTGTTGCTACGCTGCAATCCTGGTCACAGACGAATATGATTAATTTCCTGCCTAAATACATCAAGGATTTGGGACTGAATGCAGCGACCTACGGGAACATGGCAGGCTTGTTCATGGGCGGCTCGGCACTGGGGAATTTCATCGGCGGTCATTTTGGGGACGTCTACACCAAGCGGAAAGTGGCAGCTATGGCGTTTCTATTTGCTGCCTTCCCCATCTATATCACGAGCCAGATCGGATGGTCGCCCTGGCTATATGTGTTGATCCCGCTTGCAGGCGCCTGTACCGGTGCGGTCCACAGCATTCTGGTTGTCCTGGCGCAGCGCATCATTTCAGGAGGCATGGCGCTGGCGTCTGGCTTGATTCTTGGATTTATCTTTTCCTCCGGTGCATTTGGAATGCTGATCACGGGACCCCTCGCGGAAAATTATGGCTTCCCGACCGTGCTGGTGATGACAACAGGGCTGGTTCTCCTTGCTTCTCCGCTGGCATGGGCGTTAAGAGAGAAAACAGAAGTAGTGAACATTTCCAACACGACTGTTACGGACCCAACCTAACCGACCCACTCACAAATTTCTATACTAAAAATTATATATAATATATAATAACAGGCATACTGAGGTGACGAATGCTTGTCCATCCCCATTCGGAAGAAACAGAACTCATTCAAAAGAGGCCTCTTAAAGAGGATATTTTCGATGTCTTGCACGAGAAGATCATCGCGGGTATTTACAAACCCGGAGATTGGCTCAGGCAGGAGGATATCGCCACGCAGTTAGGCGTCAGCATGACGCCGGTCCGTGAGGCTCTGGATCTGCTTGTTTCCGCCGGGCTGGCGGAGCGCGTCCCCTATCGCGGGGTACGCGTCCGTGAAATGTCCACCAAGGATATTGTAGAGGCGTATGGCTTGCGCCTGATTCTCGAAGCACTCATTGCCCGCGAAGCCGCAAAAAACATTACGCCGGCACAGGTGATACGCTTGGAGCAATTACTGGAGGAAACCAAGAAGCATGATACGTTGGAAGAGGTGTCCTCCGAACGGAAATCCAGCCGGGAGTTTCATTCCGCCATCGCAGAAGCGACGAAAAACGACCTGCTCATCAAACTCTACGCCGTGGTTGCCAACGCCTTCCCCGACTGGCTTTTATACGAGGCGCTGTTCCGTTACCCGGAATTGATCGCTGACAGTATGGCAAGTACCTATCGCGAGCATATTGCTATCGTGGATGCTCTGAAAACAGGTGACAGCGAAGGAGCAGCAGGGAAATCTGTTGAGCATCTCATGGAGTCGGGCAAGTGGCTGGAGGAATACCTGGATGTCCCAGCCGAGCTGCTGCGTGAAAAAGAAGAACAGGTTACATCACTGCTGAAGAAATAAAGGAGATTGACGATGATCGAAAACGTACAGATCGAAGAACTCTACAAACAAATGGCGCAGAGCATCATCGATGGTGAAGCAGAACTGGCTATTGAGCTGGCACAGAAATCCATCGAACTGCAAATGCATCCCCTGGAGACGATCACAAAAGGATTTGTGGTGGGCGTCAATTACATTGGGGACCAGTTCGGGAAAGGCGAGGCATTCCTGCCGGAGCTGGTGATGGCAGGCGAAGCTATGAAAGCTGCGGTCGCCGTGCTCGAACCGGAGCTGCTCAAGCTTGGGGAGGCGCGTGAGATGATGGGGCGCGTCGTTCTTGCTACGGTGGAAGGAGATATCCACGAGATCGGCAAAACTTTGGTCGGCACGATGCTCAGTGCCTCAGGCTTCGAGGTCTATGACATCGGCGTGGATGCATCAGCAGATAAGATCATTGGCAAGGCGCTGGAGGTGGATGCGCAGATCATCGGTATGAGCGCGCTGCTGACCACGACGATGGTCCGCCAGCGCGAAGTGATCGAAGAGCTGGATAAAGAAGGACTGCGCCCGCGCATCAAAGTTCTCGTGGGCGGCGCGCCGATCACGAAGGACTGGGCGGAGAAGATCAAAGCCGATGGCACTTCGGAAGATGCAGTTGGCGCAGTAAAACTGGCAAAGCAATTGTTAGGTAAGGAATAATTGTTTTTACCACGAAGGACACAAAGTTTTCTTAATCAGGTTAGGGTTTGGGTTTGCTTCACGATTAACCGAAAATTCCACCTTGTGTTTTTTCCTTCGTATCCGTAGTGCCTGTTGTGTTTAAAGAGAGGTAACCATGCAGCCGAAACTGACTCTCCTGACCGATGAATTGATCGAGCGGATTCTTGAGGAGGCGTATCAGCTGTTGCTGAAGCCGGGCATTAAAGTCCAGAATCCCGAAGCGCGCCAGCTGCTGGGAGACGCAGGCAGTCAGATTGAGGAGGAAACGCAGGTTGTAAAAATCCCTGCACAAATCGTTAAGAAGGCTCTGGAAAGCGTGCCGCACGAATTCTATCTTTACGATTACGACGGTAACCCAGCCGTCCACTACGGGGGTGACAGCGTCCACTTCGACCCGGGCTCCTCAGGCATCACCATGCTCAACCCTGAAACGTTCGAGTATGAAACCACGGAAACGTCTCATCTGATCAAACTGCTGAAAATCGCCGAGCAACTTCCACAGTATGACGCTCAATCAACTGCCGTGATTTGTCACGATGTTCATAGAGATATTCAGGACTTATACCGTTTATATCTGGTACTTCTTTATTCCAGGAAACCGGTTGTCACCGGGGCATTTACGAATAAGACAGTGCAGCAAATGATCGACATGCTCGCCCTCTTCGCAGGAGGGAAGGACGCGCTGCGCGAGAAACCGCGCGCGGTCTTCGACGTCTGCCCTGCTCCTCCACTGATCTGGAGTAACTTCGGCTCCGGCAACCTGATCGCTCTGGCGCGCGCCGGCGTCCCGGCTGAAATCGTCTCTGTCCCGCTGGCAGGCGCGGCAGCTCCCGTGACCCTTCTAGGTGCAGTCACCCAGCACACGGCGGAATGCCTCGCCGGGATCACAATCCACCAGTTAGCCAGAGCAGGTTCCCCGATTGTATGGGGCGGTGCAGCGGCGATCTTTGATATGCGTAAGGGCGCGACGCCCATGGGCGCGGTCGAATCGGCGATGCTCGATTGTTCCTATGCGCAAGTCGCCAAATCATTAGGGATGCCCACACATACCTATCTCGGTGCCACGGATTCAAAACTTGTCGACGCACAGGCGGGATTGGAAAGCGGCATTACAGCAATGATCGGCGCGCTGAGTGGCATCAACATGATTTCTGGCTCGGGCATGCTGGATTTTCTCGCCTGTCACAGCGCGGAAAAACTCGTCATCGACTCGGAAGGCATCGCCATGGCAAAGCGTATGATCGAAGGGGTCACGCTGCACACCGAGAATCTCGCTACCGATTTTTACGATAGCAAGATCAACTTCAAGGGCGGCGATTTTCTCAAGCAAAAAATCACCATGCAGTTGTTTCGAAAGGAACAGCATCTGCCCAGCAATATCATTGACCGCGACTCCGTGCGCGGCTGGAAAGAGTCTGGTGGATTGGATACGTTCGGTCGAGCCAAAATCCGCGTGGAAGAGCTTCTAGCCTCGTACACAAAGCCAGAACTGGATCCTGCCAGAGTGGCGGACCTTCATACATTTATGATGGACCTCGCAAAACAGGCTGGCATGGACACTTTGCCCACGCATGACCTCTCGCCCACTGTGGTATAAAAAGGCGGTACACGGGGATACAAGTAGACATGTAACGCGTTTACCTATGTACCTGTCTACTTGTGTACTACATCAAGGAGAACCATGCTCAAACAGGCACATGCAATTTCAGAAGAACTCATCGAATGGCGGCGTGATTTTCACATGCATCCCGAAATCGGCTTCGAGCTTCACCGCACATCGAAGATCGTGGCAGATGAGTTGGAGAAAATGGGATACCGAGTCAGGCGTGGCGTTGGCAAGACAGGCGTGGTCGCAGAGATCGGGGAAGGCGGAAAGGTCATCGCTATCCGTGCGGACATGGACGCGCTCCCCATCCTGGAACAAAATGAGTACGACTACGTATCCACGAACCCTGGCGCTATGCATGCCTGCGGCCATGACAGTCACACTGCCATGGCATTGGGCGCTGCTTTACTGCTATCGAAAGAGAATTTGCAGGGGCGCGTGCGCTTCCTCTTTCAACCCTGCGAAGAGACCACCGACGAAGAGGGCAAAAGTGGTGCACAGCGCATGTCTGCGGAAGGCGCGATGGACGGCGTGGATTATGTCATCGCCCAGCACGTGGACCCACTCAAGCCGGTGGGCACGATCGGCATTAACGCCGGTCCGAGCTCGGGCGGCGTCGATAGCTGGTATGCAGAGATCAAAGGCATAGGCGGGCATGGCGCGCACCCGGATAAAACGATTGATCCCTTTTATTTGCTGGCACATGTGATTCTTGCCTTGAATGCGATCATCTCACGCCGGATCAACCCGTTCGAGCCAGCAGTGGTCAGCATCGGTTCGATCAGCGGCGGTTTTACGGAGAACGTCATCCCGGAAAGCATAAAACTGACCGGAACCTTACGCTTCACCGATGAAAACGTCCATCAACAGATTCACGAGGAAATGAAGCGCGCCTTTGATATCGCAAAAGCACTGGGTGGGGAGTATGAACTTCGCTATGAAATTGGCGGCCCGCCGATGATTAACGACAAAATGGTGTCCGAAGTCATTGAAAAAACAGGACGGGATATGCTCGGCATGGAAAACGTCCGTGAGATCGAAAAGACGCTTGGTGCTGAGGATTTTGGCGAGTTCCTAAAACATGCACCCGGTGCCATGTTCACCCTCGGCACGCAAAAGCAGGGGCATGAAAACTACCTGCTGCATCATCCTAAGTTCGACCTCGACGAGCGCGCCCTGCCAATTGGCACTGCCATGCTCGCCGCAACCGCGAAGAGATTTCTTGAAATGTAAGTAAACAAACATCCCATGTCACTGCAACATGGGATGCTTGTTTCTTGTTCACAGAAGGTAAGAATTGATATAAAATAGCCACAGAAAATCGCTGTCGGGGTAAATCATGCTGCTCAATCACCCAACCTTCTGGTTCAATTGTTTTATTGTTGTGACGCTGCTTACCGTCACATGTACAGCTTTTGCTTACTTTGTCAACTCCAAACGTCCAGATGATGACCCGAAGAAGAAACACTATCACCCACTTGCTATCCTTCTGGCGCCTATTACGGTTCCCCTTCTGATTATTTCCTCGGTTATTTTTTTACTATTAAGGGTGGCTACGTATGGCGTGTTCCTGGTTCTCTTCAGTTTCGCGTTGATCTTCATCCGCAAACCATTCCTCTTGGAATGGTTGAAGAAAAACACTGTGAGAATTGGCGATCTACTGCTCGAAGCCAATACATTACTCATCCGGCTCTTTTTGGGACCCCGCGCCGGATCCGCGTGAGGCAATGTCTTATTCCGGCTTATAGCTCACATTCAAATGATAGGGAATGAACATCAAAAACCCGGCGGCAATCACAAACTGACCGATCAGCACTCCTACTGCCTGCAAAGGACCGAAATAGGGGGTATCGGGTAGAGTTTGGGCGCCCATCCCGAAGATATCAGCCATACCGGCGAACACGGTAATTACGTATCCTGTCCCGATCAGACGCGATCCAAAATCGGCGAGGATGCTGCGCTGCTCCCTTCCCCACAATGCTGAGATCCCAAGAAAACCACCGGTGCAAATCAATCCCAGTCCAAGCAGGAAAACGGCTACCTGGA
>DATFHE010000239.1:0-4470 GCA_035248745.1 Anaerolineales bacterium
AAAATAAACGAGTCCGTTCTATCCGCGTTCCCTCGAACGCGATGCCTAACACATCTAACACTTCTTCGGGGCGGCCCGTCGCGCCTTCACGGGCCGCCAGTCGCATGAATACCCTTACCCCTTGACCATCTCCTTCGGGAAGCGGGGATGAGGTGAAAGAAAGATCTTCGATCAAGGGACGCAGGTCATACATTTTACCGCGGCGTTCGCGGGGGATAGCTTTCGATTCAATTACGGAATCAAGCTTCTGCTGCAGTCCGGTTTCATCAACGGCTTCTGTGAGACTGACTTCATACTCCGATGACAGGACCTGCGTCTGTAAAGCTGGCGCGCGTTCGTCTACCTCTTTCACATCCACTACTTGAATCCCGGAAGGAAGAGTATGATTTAAGCGTGTAGGCAAATCTCCAATAGCAATGTCATGCTCGAGTCTCATATCCAGCACTTCACAGCGCGACGAAAAGCCCAGTGGCAACGCCGCCGCCAGATTCATCTTCGGCTGCGGATGGAACCCCTGTGAGTAGGCGAGCGGCAGCTCGGCGCGGCGAGCGGCGCGCTCCAAGAGCTTATGCAGGTCGAGGTGACCGGTATAGCGCAGCGCGCCTTGTTTTATAAATGTGATCCGGATGCGCATGGTGGAACAAGTAGTAACGACCGACCCGCAACGGAGTGCTATCCAAAGCCGTTACTACAGAGAAGTGTTAACGCCTATTGTATGTGGTGTTCGATTTCAGCCAGCGTTTGATATCTGCTGTATGCTCCCGGTAATGCAGGAAGGTGTTGTTCGCAATCCGGTCGTACAAGTTGTGTCTGTTCATCATTTCTTCAGGTATTTTTTCAAGAGAGGAAATGACGGCAGCAAATGCCTGGATTTCCTGTGCGACTACATCGTCCAAAGAAGCATTCTTATACTTCTCAACGATCCACTCGTTGGGACCATCATCGTCGAGCAGGGGAGAGCCGAAATCGGGATAGCCAAATTCGTCCAGGAAGGCATCCAGCGCATTCTGCGTCCGGCAGGGCACATACTCCTCCCCATGTAGGATTTCGTGCATTCGGTCTCCAATATAAAGTTCATAGGCAAGGACATGAGCGAGGATGTCCTTAATCGACCACTTTCCGCAAACGCCTTTCAACGTCATGCGGCGTGTGTAGCCAACACGATTGAGCAGAAGTTCAAATTTATCGCGCTCGTGCATGAGACGCGCGAGAAAGATCTCTTTGTGTGTGTTTTGCATGAATCCTCAATCTCCCACGATCGGGAGTTTTAGGCTGGACATTGCTGCCGGGTTTGTGGAAAGCGGCGATTTCACGTCTGGACACTTCCACACATCGCCAGGGTTCTCGCGGCGCATGTTGGCAAATGTCGGCAGGATGCCACAGGCGAAGCAGTTCAAACGACAGTCTACGCGGATCTCACCTTCAAGTGAGGCGCGAAAATCCTGGAACAGGAAGTTCTTACGGACAGCAGCAGTGATATGTTCCCACGGAAAGACTTCATCGGTGCGGCGCTGGCGATGGGTGTAAAAGAGCGGGTCGAGTCCGTGCTCTTCAAATGCCTGCATCCAGGCTTCATATTTTTGTCCCTCCTGCCAGGCATCGAACTTGGAGCCGTTTTTCCATGCAGAATAGACCACTTGCGCCATGCGCCGGTCACCACGCGACAGCCATGCTTCCAGGAAGGAATCTTCCGCCTTCGTCAGGCTGAGTTTGATGTTGCGGTCGCGCATCAGCTCCCGGCGGAGCAGGGAATGTTTGGCTCGAATTTGTTCCGGCGTATCACACGAAACCCACTGGAAGGGCGTCTGTGATTTCGGCACAAAGGTGCTGACGCCCACATTGAGCTTGGCCTTCATGCCGATCACCTTGCGGCCTTCTGCCAGTACGCGCCTGCACAGGTCGGCAATTGCCTGCACATCTTCCAGCGTTTCGCTGGGGTGACCGATCATGAAATACAGCTTGATGGTCGTCCAGCCGCGGCGGTAGATCTCGCGGGTTGTATTAATAATATCTTCATCGGGGATGAATTTGTTGATGATGCGGCGCATCCGTTCGGTGGCGGCTTCGGGCGCAAGCGTAAACCCACCGGAGCGGCTGTCCCTGAGCTTTTCCATGAGATCAATGGAGACGGATTCGATCCGCAGCGAAGGCAAACCAATTTTGAGATGCGTGCCGCCGAATTTCTCTCCCACTTTCGTGACCAGCTCCAGCACATGTGTGTAATCGGAGGATGAAAGAGAAAGCAGCGCTAGCTCTTCGAATCCGGTATTCTTGATCGCCTCTTCCGCGGCTTGCAGCACTTCCTCTACGGTACGCTCCCGAACGGGGCGCGTAATCATCCCGGCATGGCAGAAGCGGCAGCCACGCGTACACCCGCGCATGATCTCCACCGAAACACGGTTATGGACAATGTCGATGTTCGGGACGATGAACCTGGTCGGTGGGGGAGGCAGGACGGGCACAATACGCTTAGTGATGATTTTGGGGACATCTGGAATGGTTGGCTCGATGTGAGAGACTGTATCGTCTTCCAAGTAATAAGCTTCATAAAACCGCGGAACGTAGACGCCTTGAATCCTCGCCAGTTCTTTCAAAAGGTCTTCGCGTTGGAAGGTCCGCCGGTTCGGATCTTTAAACCTTTGAACCGCATTGATAATATCGTGAATCACTTCCTCCCCCTCACCGATCACAAAGGCATCGACGAACGCGTGCATCGGTTCGGGGTTCATTGTGGAATGTCCACCCGCGACGATAAGGGGATGCGTTTCGTCACGTTCTTCGGAGCGGACGGGAATCCCTGCCAGGTCCAGTACGTTGAGGGTGTTGGTGTAGAGGGTCTCGTAGGGGAGGGAAATGCCGAGGATGTCGAAGTCCGCCAGGGGTCGCTTTGACTCGAGCGCGTAGAGCGGGATCTCGTACTCGCGCATCAGGGCTTCCATATCCAGCCAGGGCGCATAGGCGCGTTCCGCCAGCGCGTCCTCCCGCTGGTTGACCTGGTCGTACAGGATCTTCAACCCGACATTCGAAACACCGATATCATAGATATCCGGGAAGACAAAAGCAACCCGAGTGGTGATCTGATCCCAGTCCTTGACGATACTGTTGAGCTCCCCGCCCACGTAGCGACCAGGTTTTTGTACTCGTAGGAGAATACGATCCAGTTTGGACTCGATCTGTGCAGGCGAAAGCCTGGGAGGAGTAAACATAGGAAAAAATTATAACCGAGATTGGGATTAAGGGAACTGTGTGTGGGACGAAGGCAATTCAGGCAGCAACTTATACCTGATGTGGTGCCCGGGATAGGAAATATAAAAAGGACAAGCCTACGCTTGTCCTTTTTGCTTTGTTACGGGCGCCCGATCCTCAACTGGGTATCAAGATCGACATTGTTATACCAGGGCAGCCAGTAGGTGATGCCCAACTGGTGGTTTGGGAGCCCCATCATCTCGGAGAAGCTGGTGGGGACAGTACTTACCTTGTAAATAAAACGCTCAGCTGCGACGATGTTCTGATCGCTGACGATCTGCACCGGTCCATTATTGACGCTGGCGAAGCTCTTTCGCGTGCTTTCCCCAACTGCCAGACTAAATGGACTTCCAGTCATTTCGGCGCCGCCGATGTACACGTGCACGGTCGCTGGCAAGGTACTCACGTTTGCAATACGCAATTGTGTGTCAAGATCCACGTTGTTGTACCAGGGCAGCCAGTAGGTCGTATTCACATGGCTGTTCGGCTGCGCCATCATTTCGGTGAAGCTGGTCTGAACGCCATTGACCTTATAGATCACACGCTCAGCCGCGACGATGTCCTGATCGCTGACGATCTGCACAGGTCCGTTATTGATACCGGTAAAGCTCTTACGCGTGCTTTCTCCGGCTGCGAGGGGGAATGGGCTTCCCTGCATCTCCACGCCGCCGACGTACACGTGCACGGTTGCTGGCGTGCCTGTGATATTGGCGATCCTCAACTGGGTATCGAGATCGACATTGTTGTACCACGGCAGCCAGTAGGTGGTATCCAGTTGTGCGGCAGGCAGTGCCATCATTTCGGTGAAGCTGGTCTGGACCTTGTTCACTTTGTAAATCACCCGCTCGGCTGCCACGATCTTTTGACTGCTCACGATTCGCACCGGACCATTATTGATGCCTGCAAAACTCTTGCGGACGCTGGCTCCGGCTGCGAGGGGGAAGGGACTGCCTTGCATCTGTACGCCGCCGATGTAGACTTGCACCGTCGCTGGCGAGGCGCTCACATTTGCAATACGTAATTGTGTATCCAGGTCAACGTTGTTGTACCAGGGCAGCCAGTAGGTCGTGTCCACCTGGCTATTCGGCAGACCCATCAATTCGATGTAGCTGGTGTTGACGTTGTTCACCTTGTAGACCACTCGCTCCGCACCGATCAGAGTCTGGGCAGTGGTGCTGGTCAGCTTGACCGGTCCGCTGTTCACGCCGGTGAAGCTCTCCCGCA
>DATFHE010000240.1:0-10067 GCA_035248745.1 Anaerolineales bacterium
TCGAATGCTGATCGAAGAAGGGATCGAAGACATTCTGGTTATCTGCACCCATGGGGTCTTCACGCGAGGCGGCCTGGAACGGCTGGCAGAGGTCCCTCAGATCAGCGAGATCATTACCACAGACACCGTATATATTCCGCCCGAGAACAGGCATCCAAAACTAAGAATCTTATCGGTGGCGCCCATCTTTGCCGATGCCATCCGCCACAACCTCTTCCGCGAGTCACTCAACGAACTTTTTGTGTACGGCGAGTGATGGATTTTACATTTCATCAAAGAAGAATATCAACCCAGGAGGCTCCCATGACAACCATCGGAAAAGCTATGCAGGATGCGATGAACGAACAGATCAATAAAGAGTTCTTCTCTTCCTATCTGTATCTCTCCATGGCGGCATACTTTGAGGATAAAAACCTGACAGGGTTTGCTCACTGGATGCGGTTACAGGCAGACGAAGAGCGCGAGCACGCCATGAAGTTTTATGAGTTTATTCTGGATCGTGGTGGGCGCGTGCAGCTCCAGGCGATCGACGCGCCAGCCACGGAATGGAAATCAAATCTCGCAGTCGCGGAACAGGTAGCAGAGCACGAGTCCAGGGTCACAGACTCCATTAATACCTTGTACGAGCTGGCGCTTCGAGAGAAGGATTATCCTGCCCAGACCATGCTGCAATGGTTCATCAGCGAACAGGTGGAGGAAGAAAAGAACGCGGCGGATCTGGTCGCAAAACTGCGGTTGATCGAGGAGCGCGGCACCGCAGTGTTGATGCTGGATCACCGCCTCTCCAAACGCGGAGGAGAAGAGGCAGAAAGCGAAGAAGAGTAACTATTAATAGAGAGCCTGAGGGTTTGGTATATTCTATTCACCGATGCCAGGCGTTACGTCTCGTGCACTCATGTGTACAGAGAGGCACGCCGCAAAAACCCTTAGGATCTTTTACGAACGGATGTGGAGGAGCATGAGTTTTACGATTCGACGCGCAACCCACGAAGATAAAAGGGGCTGGCTGCAGCTGCGGCAAGGACTGTGGCCGGATGCGCCGATTGAATATCTGAGTTTCGATATGGACGACAAGCTGGCAAGCCCCAATTATGTTGTCTTCGTCGCCTCCCGCGAGGGCGAGGGGCTGGCTGCGTTCGTGGAAGCGGGGCTTCGCGATCATGGCGAAGGATGCGAGACCTCGCCTGTTGGCTACATCGAAGCCTGGTATGTGAACGAGCATCTGCGCGGGCAGAACCTGGGAAGAGAATTGATCCTGGCGGCGGAGCATTGGGCGCGTGAAAAAGGCTGCCGGGAAATGGCATCTGACACGTGGCTGGAAAATGAAGCCAGCATCACCGCTCACCTGAAACTGGGCTACGTGGAGGTCGAGCGCCTGGTCCATTTTGCGAAAAGGCTTTAATGTCATTGCGAGGGTGCTCTTCCCGAAGAAATCTCCTGGTA
This sequence comes from Anaerolineales bacterium, assembly GCA_035248745.1. GTDB lineage: Bacteria > Chloroflexota > Anaerolineae > Anaerolineales > Villigracilaceae > Defluviilinea. The sequence goes on from DATFHE010000240.1 coordinate 1,444, forward strand.
TGCAGATATAAACCTAATCAAGAAGTGGTTGCTACTTGTTTAGAGACTGCTCACCTGCACTGGCACCTAGTACGAGTGTTGTCGCCTTGATTTTGACGATTCCGTCTCAACCAGTAGCTTCTCGCAACGACATGGACTTATGAAAAATTTCCTCATCTACGGCTCCTACGGATACACCGGTCAACTCATTGTTGAGCACGCCTTGAAGGAAGGGTTGCGTCCTATCCTCGCGGGGCGGAACGAGAAGAAACTGCGCCTCCAGGCAGAACATCACCACCTCGATTGTCGTGCCTTCGCTCTGCACGATGCCGCGAAATTGGATGCTGCTTTGCTGGAGGTAGATGCGGTGCTCCACTGTGCAGGTCCGTTCGTCCACACGTTCAGCCGTATGGCAGAAGCCTGTCTGCGTACCCGGCGACACTATGTGGATATCAGTGGCGAAATTGTCGGCTTTGAAGCGCTGGCGAGAATGGATGGAGAGGCGAAGCAGGCTGGCATTATGCTCCTGCCGGGCGCGGGGTTCGACGTGGTCCCCTCCGATTGCCTGGCGGCGCACCTCAAACAGCGCCTCCCCTCCGCCAGGCAGTACCGGCTCTTCGTGCGCGGGGTGGGCGCAGGCGTCTCGCGCGGCACTGCAAAATCTGCAATCGAAAATATGCACCGGCAGGGTATGATCCGCCGGGACGGGCAGCTGGTCCAAGTGCCGCCTGCCTGGAATGTGCGCGAGCGCGATTTCGGGCGCGGCTATACTAAAGTTGTTTCGGTGGGCTGGGGAGATGTAAGCACCAGTTATTACAGCACCGGCATCCCCAATATCGAAACGTATTTTGCGTTTCCTGAATCTGTCATCAAGCTTATGCGTTTTATGCGTGTGGTTGGACCCTTGCTCTACAACCGTCCTGTTAAGGGGATCCTCAAATGGCTGACCAACAGATTTATAAAAGGACCGACCCTGGAAAGCCGCAGGAATGCTTCTGCTGTTTTCGTCGGCGAGGTGATCGGGCAAAAGGGAGAACATGCCGTCTCTAAATTAATTACGCCGGAAGGATATACTTGTACCGCGCTGACCACCGTCGAGATCATGAAGCGTATTTTGAACGAGGAATGGAAACCGGGATTTCAAACGCCATCTCTTGCGTACGGCTCAAATTTTATTATGCAATTCGAACGCGTTAGAAGAGAAGATTTGCCATGAGACGTATTATCATTCGCTATGGAGATCATCACGTCTCTTGACCTGAGGAGCGACACGTTCATGAACGGACAATCCATTCCCGCCAAATATGCCTGTACGGGAAGGAATGTTTCGCCCGCTCTCGCCTGGAATGAACCTCCCAGGGAGACGCAGTCCTTCGCTCTCATCATGGACGACCCCGATGCACCGAGGGGCACCTGGGTCCATTGGGTGCTGTTCAACATCCCGCCGGAGCAGCGCAGCCTGCAGGAAGACCTACCAATGACCGGAAGGAATAGCGAATCCGGCGTGATCTACGTTGGTAAAAATTCATTCGGCAACACTCGCTATGACGGTCCCTGTCCGCCGGGCGGTATGCACCGTTATTATTTCAAGCTGTACGCCCTCGACTCCACGATCCACCTTTTGCCCGGCGCGACAAAGGAACTGGTGCTAAAGGAAATGCAAGGGCACATTCTGGCACAGAGCCAATTAGTAGGGACATTCAGTACATGACTCCATCTGACTTAACCATCCGCCGTGCGTTAGAGTCTGGCAACCCAATCGTGCAGGGGAATAAGGCAACCTTTATCTGGCAGGGAGAGTTCGCGCCGCTTCTGATCAGTGAGGTACATGGCTGGGAAGATCGCCCGCGACCGTTCAAACAGACGGCCAGCCCGACGATCTGGTCGAGCTCACTGACCGTCCCGCGCGACGCGTATGTGGAATATGCCTTCATTGATCCCGTGACCCAGAAGAAGATCCCCGATCCATTGAACGGGCAGACGGTGAGCAATGGCATGGGAGGGCGCAACCATTTCTTTTACATGCCCGAGACGATGCCTTCGCCCTTCTCCCTCCGCCGCGCGGACGTGCGCTCCGGCACGATCACGCGCCACCGTGTGGACGCCGGCTTCTTGCAGGATGACGGCGAACGCGATGTCTATTTATACAAGCCGCCTGCCAGCGGAGCCGTCCCGCTTTTGATCGTGTACGACGGCTACGATTATCTGCAGCGCGCCCGGCTGGGGACGATCGTCGATAACCTGATCGCCGATAAGCGCATCCGCCCGATCGCGATCGCCTTTCTGCAAAACGGACGCAGCCGCCGTACCGTGGAATATTTTTGCTCCGACGCCACCATCTACTGGCTGGAACGAGATGTCCTGCCGCTGGCGCGTAAACACCTGAGGCTGCTCAACCTGCAGGATCATCCCGGTTCTTATGGTGTACTCGGTGCTTCGGCGGGCGGGTTGATGTCGTTCTATACCGGGCTGCGCCTGCCGGAGATCTTTGGAAAGGTGTTATCCCAGGCGGCTGTCTTTTCCATTGATGAGCGCGACTCTGCCGCCGTGGACCTCGTGCGCTACGGGCAGGGACGCGACCTTGCGATCTGGATGGATGTAGGTACGCTGGATGATTTATTGGAAGATAACCGGCGCATGATCGCTATGCTGGATAAACGGCAATATAACGTGACTTATCGCGAGTTTTCCGCGGGACATAACTACACAGCCTGGCGCAATGACATCTGGCATGGGCTGGAAGCAATGTTTCCCTATATGCCGCGCTGAGCGAAGTGTTCGCCCGCCATTGTAGTGCATCTGGAATGGATAGCCTATGATCCTCGCCACCCTATGCTACGTCAAACATGATGGATGCACACTTATGGTCCATCGAAATAAAAAAGTCAATGATATTCATGAAGGGAAGTGGAACGGTCTGGGCGGAAAGTTCGAGCCAGGGGAAACGCCGGAGCAATGTGTAATACGAGAGGTCTATGAAGAATCAGGGTTATCCATCCGGAATCCAAAACTGTGCGGCTTGCTCATGTTCCCGAAGTTCAAAGGCAATGACTGGTATGTCTTTGTCTTTACGGCGACGGACTTCAGCGGCGAACTGATCGATTCCCCGGAAGGCAAACTGGAATGGGTTCCGCAGGAAAAGATTCTGGATCTCAACTTGTGGGAAAGTGACCACATCTTTATGTCCTGGCTTCAGGAAGGAAAGTTCTTCTCCGCCAAATTTGAGTACGAAGGGGATACCATGCGCGGCTATGATGTAGTTTTTCACTCATATTAAATGACAATATGAATCTGGCCAATGAGGACAATCCAATTTGGTTCATGGTATAAGCTTAGACTATAGCATTCGAAGTAACTTTGTCTCGCGGCAGTTGGACGATGGATAGGTTTAAGAACAAATGATTCTATATCGCCCGGTTGGTTTGCAGGAGTTGGAATTGATCTACGATAGCAGCATGAAAGCCTTCCCTGCGCGCCTGCCTCAACAACCCATTTTTTACCCCGTTCTCCAGCTTGAATATGCCCGCCAGGTTGCTTCTGATTGGAATACCAAAAATGGGCAGCTTGCTGGTTACGTGACCCAGTTTAAAGTGGAAGATGACTACATTGATCAATTTGAAGAGCACACGGTTGGCGGGTCGCACCATCAGGAATTCTGGATTCCGGCAGAAGAGGTGGAGGAATTTAACCGGCATATCACGGGTCATATCAAGGTCCTGGAAGCCCACTTTGGAAATGCGTTTCAGGGATTTATCCCGGAAAAGTTCGGTTTACAGGGGAAAAATGCCGTAGACCAATTCGCCCTGCTCGCCGATTCCTATCTCTACAAGCGCATGGAGTTTTACCTGGAGTTAAAACGCAACCATAAAGCGGTATTTCTAAACTATCTGTTCTGGCAAAAACATAATTTCAAGAATCCAGGGTTGAAGGAAAAAATACTACAGGCGATTAAAGAAGCCTGGCTAACGTCCTTCCCCAATATCCCCTTACCGGTGCCGCCTCCGGTTCGTGAAGATGCACCGCCCGTTAAGCAAACAGACGCACCTGTGCACGCACAGCGTTTGGTGGAACCCGTCGATGAAGATATTACGCCGGAAGACGAAACAGACTCGCAATTCATGGTGAGGCCGATTCAGGAAGATATTCAACTTATACAGCGAACAGACTCACATTCTTTTGTGGATCCTGGTCAGGAGGATACTACGCCTGAAGAGGAAACTCGCTCGCATACCTCGATGAATTCTGTACATGAAGATATCGCGCCTGTAGAGAAAACCGATTCGAATTTCGTGGTGCATCCTGTTCGCGAGGGTAACACCTCCCTAAAACAGACATCCTCCCATTTTTCGCAGGGACTGGAATTGGGCTTAAGCGGAAAGTATCACGAAGCGATCGCGGAGCTATCCAAAGCTGTCACAGAAGATCCAGACCATGTAGTCGCTCAGACCAGTTTGGGAGTTGCTTTTCACCGATTAGGGGAAGATGACCGTGCACTATCCTGCTACGAAGCCGCGTTAAGGATAGACCCTATCTATGCCGAGGCTCACTATTTCCGGGCGAGTATTCTCTATCAACGTGGAAAGGTTCAAGAAGCCATTGCAGGATATACAGTTGCGATCGGTCTGAAGCCGGAGCTGATCGAAGCCCATCATGAACCTGCCCCTCAGGACCGGCTGACGGACTATAGGGCTGCACTTGCTGAAATGTACTGGGTTGCGAAGCCGGCCCGCCGAATCCTTGACCTGAACAAACTGCTTGAAGCCAACCCCAGGCAGGCAGATCTGTTTAAAGCACGAGCAGCCGAATATTATCGACTGCGGAATTATGTACAGGCAATCGCGGACTACAGTTCGTCCCTGGAGATACAACCTCACGTCGCAAATGTGTTTCACCTGCGAGGCGTAGCCTATGAACAGATCGGGCAATTGGACCGCGCACAGGAAGATTACCAGCGGGCAATTGCCATCAACCCGCAGTTAGCAGATGCGTACATCCATCGCGGGGTTACGTTTGGGCAAATGGGACAGTTCCGGCAATCTGTTGCCAGCCTGACTGACGCCATCCGTCTCGCGCCCCGGAACCCCGATAGCTACTTCAATCGCGGCGCAGCCTATTTTCAACAGGGCGCTTTCGAGCACGCTATTGATGATTTCTCCAACGTTATCTGGCTCTCCCCGGGAGATGAGTCGGCCTATTACTGGCGCGGGATTTCCAACGAGAAAGCCGGACGGCAGGATCAGGCAATTGACGATTACAAGCAGTTTCTTGTGATATCGAAAGATTCGCGAGCAAAAAAAGAGATTGAACAAAAGCTGAGCCAGTGGGACGAGGGAAAGCGAAACGATCTGATGAGCCAAACGGTCCCACCAGAGGATAGGCAGCAAACAAACCAAGTCGATTCGAAAAAAACGGCTCGCGCTCTGGACGTATACGATGTACTGACTGTATTAGGGAAAAGAGCCCTGAGCTCCACCTGGCTGGGTAGCGGGGTGAATTGCTACGGAGAAAGAGCAGAAGAATTGTTTTCGTTTACGGACCAGAACCAGCCACTCGGCGGACCGGATTTTCTTCGCATCACATCCGGAATCCAGCAGACGGTAGAGGGAGATTTCACGGGGTTCGATCCGGGCTCGACCTCGCACTGGGTCCTCATCCGTGCCTGGAACGGAAGCGGATTCTACATGGAAATAAACGATCCGAAAATTAAGGAGCGGCTAAAGACTCAGTTTCCCTGGATGGAGGAAGTAGAGGGAGTACACTCACCTTATGAGGGCCTGTTCCTTCCTGTTGAATCAAGCAGGTAAGCCGTCTCACCCGTATAAAATACGCAGTGGCGCTGTGTAATTCTGTTCATGAACCGGGGCACGGCATGTTAGCCCATTACTTTCTCGTGCAGGAGTTTGTATTCTGAGCGCAGAACAGACATAATGACACTATCCCATCGTTCGTAACCGACAACCACCGATGATCTGCGTATGCCTTCCTCCACAAAACCCAATCGTTTGTAAACATGGATGGCACTCTGATTAAAGGAAAAGACATTCAGCTCTAGCCGCATGACTTGCGGAGATTTGAATGCTTGCGCCATGACCAAATTAAGCATCAATCCCGCAAGTTTCTGACCGCGAAATGCTGGAGCGATTGCTACCCGAGCTAAGGCAGCATTTCCATTTTTCCAATCAAAATGAAGTTGAGCATGGCCAACCAGGCAATTCTCATGAAGAGCCATCCAACATAGTTTATCCGGCTCGCTTTCAGTTGTCTCATTAAGCATTGCATACATTTGAGAGTTATCAAGAGGAAACCTTAGCTTTGAACCTCCCCATTGGATCAGCTCTGTTTCGGTTGGGAACCAGGAGGCAAGTACTGAAAAATGTTCTTGCGAAAATTGCTTCAATTCCATTTTATTTCCTTCGTTGCTGCATGTTGAATTGCTCAATTCATCCCTCATAAAAAAGAGGGGCTAACCGGGAATCAGGCGGCAATAGTGTAAAAACCAGACACTTCCGATCCATTACTAATATTCTACAGGGTTCCTTTACACAAGTCCTGCGCCGTTGCCATGAAAACTTATAACAATCAAACCTTGAGTTCCGAGTATAAAATGAAATGTTGCCGGGAACTTGAAACTTCCCTTGGAAGTATAATCAACGGATATGTCCATCCTCTCGAACAAACGAATCATTCTTGGCATCACCGGTTCCATCGCGGCATATAAAGCTGCAGACCTGGCGTCGAAGCTTACCCAGGCCGCTGCACAGGTGGATGTGATTTTGACTCAGGGGGCGGAGAAATTCGTCACGCCGCTCACGTTCCAGTCCGTCACCGGGCGGCGCGCTTATACTGATCAGGATCTCTGGGGCAACGAGGCGCATGTGCTGCATGTGGGGCTGGGGCGTGCGGCCGACCTTCTCGTCATCGCGCCGTGCACGGCAAATACCATCGCCAAACTGGCACATGGTCAGTCGGATGGCTTGCTGGCGGTCACAGCCCTGGCGATGCAGGCACCGCTCGTCATCGCGCCAGCAATGGACGGTGGCATGTACGACCATCCGGCAACGCAGGAGAATATCGAAACGCTGAAAATGCGCGGCGCCACTTTTCTCGGTCCGGCGGAGGGGCATCTTGCCTCCGGGCTTTCCGGCACGGGGCGCATGCTCGAGACAGCGGAGATCTTCGGTCACATCCGTGTGGTGCTCGGGCAGAACGGACCGCTGGCAGGGAAGAAGATCGTGGTCACCGCGGGTGGGACGCAGGAACCGCTCGACCCCGTGCGCGTGCTCACCAATCGCTCCTCCGGCAAACAGGGCTATGCCCTCGCCCAGGCTGCCCTGGAGATGGGCGCCAAGGTCACATTGATTACAACGCCCACCGCGTTGATTCCGCCCGTCGGCGCGCAGGTCCTCCCCGTACAAACCGCAAAGCAGATGCTCGAGACGGTGCTGGCAGAATCCGCAACGAGCGATGCGCTGATCATGGCGGCGGCGGTGGCAGACTTCCGCCCAAAGGACATGGCAAAGGACAAGATCAAGAAAGAGGGCGGCATCCCGCAAATCGAGCTCGAAGCGACAGAAGATATCTTGAAAGCAGTGGCAGGGCAGAGATTAGAGAGCGCCTGTCCAAGCGTGGTTGTAGGCTTCGCTGCCGAGTCGCGTGACCTGCTTGAAAACGCCTCTCATAAGTTAAAATCAAAAGGCTTGAGTTTCATCGCCGCGAACGATATCTCCCGGAATGATGCAGGCTTTGCAGTGGAAACAAATCGCGTTACACTGTTGTTCGAGGACGGACACAAAGAGGAACTGCCTTTGCTGAGTAAGACCGAAGTAGCTGAAATGATTCTGGGTTGGGTTTCCAAGTTGTTGGAGTGATATGCGTATTCTGGTCATCTCTGATCTTCATGCAAATTACACCGCTCTTGAAGCGGTGCTGGAGGACGCAGGTACAGTCGATGAGACCTGGTGCCTCGGCGACATGGTGGGGTACGGACCGGACCCCAACGCCGTGGTGGAGCTGGTGCGCGACATCCCGCACCTGACATGCCTGCTGGGCAATCATGACGTCGCGCTGATCGGAAAGATTCCATTTGAGACATTCAACACCGACGCGCGCCGCACGCTCGAATATCACGAGCGCGTGCTGACCGCCGATAATGTGGACTTCCTGCGCTCGCTGCCCTCCAACGTTAAAGTGCGCGGCGAGGCAACGATTGTGCATGGCAGCCCGCGCGATTCGGTCTGGGAATATATTCTAAACACGCTTTCGGCGCGCTTGAATTTCGATCACTTCACCACACCCTGGTGTTTTGTGGGGCATTCCCACCTGCAGTGCATGTTCCAGCTCGATGAACGGACTGACCGCGTCACCCTGCGGCAGATGAAGGTGGGAGAACCCATCAACCTGGAGCCGCGCCTGATCGCCAACCCCGGCTCTGTGGGACAGCCGCGTGAACGCGACTCGCGCGCCGCCTACGCTATCTACGACAACACCGCCAGGACGTGGGAACCGCGCCGCGTAGTCTATAACATTGCCGAGGTGCAGCAGCGCATTCGGGAGGCGGGCTTGCCGGAGAAACACGCGCTGCGGCTGGCAGAGGGATGGTAGGATCGTAAACCGTAATTAGTAATTGAGTAGTGGCGACAGGTGGG